>NZ_BAAASZ010000027.1:140762-163476 GCF_039533145.1 Streptomyces macrosporus | reverse complement strand
CGACCTCGGCGCGGCCCTCGGCGTCCGGTCACCGCATCGACCGTCCGGAGGAACCCGCCATGAGCAGCTCCGACCCGAACACCCCGAACGACCCGTACCGGAAGAACCCGTACGGCGAGCCCTCCTCCCAGCCGCCCGGCCCGCCCCAGGGACAGGGCCAGGGCCAGTCCTACGGACAGCCCTACGGCCACCCGCAGGCCCCGCCCCCCGATCCGTACGGCGGCCCGGGCGGCGGGCCGCCCGGAGCGGCGCCGAGCAAGGTCAACTCGTCCCGGACGATCTTCTTCATCGTCGGCGGCCTCCAGGCCCTCTTCTCGCTGCTGGCCATCGTCACCTTCGCCGCGGCGCAGAACGAGTTGGAGGACGTCTACGGCGACCTGGGCGTCGGCACCGGCGCCTACTACACGCTGTTCGCCGTGTTCCTGGTCCACGCGATCGTCGGCCTGGTGCTGGCCGCGAAGTTCCCGCAGGGCGGGAACGGCCTGCGGCTGGGGTCCATCGTCTGGTCCGCCGTCCTGATCCTGATCGGTCTCGCCGCGCTCCCGCTCGGACTGCTGTGGATCGTCCTCGGCATCGTCTGCATCGTGCTGCTGTCCTCGGGCGAGTCGGCGGCGTGGTTCAACCGCGTGCGGACCTGAGGCACCCGGTCCGGCCGCGCGCCGCGCGTCGGGCCCGGCGGCGGAAGGCCGCACTCCGCCGGGTGAGTCCGGCGGGGTGCGGCCTTCGGCGCGTTCGGGGCCGTACGGGCCCGGTGGGGGCTCAGTGGAAGAAGTGCCGCGTCCCGGTGAGGTACATCGTCACGCCCGCCGCCTTCGCCGCCTCGATCACCTGCTCGTCGCGGACCGAACCGCCCGGCTGGACCACGGCCCGCACACCGGCGGCCGTCAGGACCTCCAGACCGTCGGGGAAGGGGAAGAAGGCGTCCGAGGCCGCGTACGAGCCGCGGGCCCGCTCCTCGCCGGCGCGCTGGACGGCCAGCCGGGCGGAGTCCACGCGGTTGACCTGGCCCATGCCGACGCCGACCGTGGCGCCGTCCTTGGCCAGCAGGATCGCGTTGGACTTGACCGCCCGGCAGGCGCGCCAGGCGAAGGCCAGCTCGGCCAGCTCCGCCTCGTCCAGCGCCTCGCCCGCGGCCAGGGTCCAGGTCGCCGGGTCGTCGCCGGCGGCCTGGAGGCGGTCGGCGACCTGGAGCAGCGCGCCGCCGTCGATCGGCTTGTACTCCACCGGCGCGGTCGGCGCCTCGGGGCAGCGCAGCACGCGGATGTTCTTCTTCCGGGTCAGCACCTCCAGCGCCCCGTCCTCGTAGTCGGGGGCGACGACGACCTCGGTGAAGACCTCGGCGACCTGCTCGGCCATCGCCACCGACACCGGCCGGTTGACGGCGATCACGCCGCCGAAGGCCGACAGCGGGTCGCAGGCGTGGGCCTTGCGGTGGGCCTCGGCGACGTCCGCGCCGATCGCGATGCCGCAGGGGTTGGCGTGCTTGATGATCGCCACGCACGGCTCGGCGTGGTCGTAGGCGGCCCGCCGCGCGGCCTCGGTGTCCGTGTAGTTGTTGTAGGACATCTCCTTGCCGTGCAGCTGCTCGGCGTCGGCGAGCCCGCCGCTGCCGTCGCCGTAGAGGGCGGCGGGCTGGTGCGGGTTCTCCCCGTAGCGCAGCACGCTGCGGCGCTCGTAGGCGGAGCCCAGGAACTCCGGGAAGCCGGAGTCGTCGGCCGGGGCGTAGTCGCCGGCGAACCAGGAGGCGACGGCCACGTCGTACGCCGCGGTGTGGGCGAACGCCTCGGCGGCCAGCCGCTTGCGGGCGGCGAGGTCGAAGCCGCCCTCCTCGACGGCCTTGAGCACCTCGCCGTAGCGGTCGGGGTTGACGACGACGGCCACCGACGGGTGGTTCTTGGCGGCGGCGCGGACCATCGAGGGGCCGCCGATGTCGATCTGCTCCACGCACTCGTCCGGGGAGGCGCCGGAGGCGACGGTCTCCCGGAAGGGGTAGAGGTTGACGACGACGAGGTCGAAGGGCTCCACGTCCAGCTCCTCGAGCTGCCGACGGTGGTCCTCCAGCCGCAGGTCGGCGAGGATGCCCGCGTGCACCCGCGGGTGCAGCGTCTTCACCCGTCCGTCCAGGCACTCGGGGAACCCGGTCAGTTCCTCCACCGGGGTGACGTCCACGCCCGCCGCGGCGATCCGCGCGGCCGTCGAGCCGGTCGAGACGATCCGCACGCCCGCCGCGTCCAGGCCGCGGGCCAGCTCCTCCAGACCCGTCTTGTCGTAGACGCTGACCAGCGCACGGCGGACCGGGCGCCTGGTGCCCTCAGAGCCTTCAGTCATGACCGAGAATGACCTTTCTTCCCTCGATGCGGTAGCCGTGGCGGGCGAGCCGTCCCACGGTGTCGACGAGCAGCCGTCGCTCGACGTCCTTGATGCGCTCGTGGAGCGTGGATTCGTCGTCCGTGTCCCGCACCTCGACCACGCCCTGGGCGATGATCGGGCCGGTGTCGACGCCGTCGTCGACGAAGTGGACGGTGCACCCGGTGACCTTCACGCCGTACGCGAGCGCGTCGCGCACGCCGTGGGCGCCGGGAAAACCGGGGAGCAGGGCGGGGTGGGTGTTGACGAAGCGTCCGCCGAACCGGGCCAGGAACTCCTTGCCCACGATCTTCATGAAGCCGGCGGAGACCACCAGGTCGGGGTCGTGGGCGGCGGTGGCCTCGGCCAGCGCGCGGTCCCAGGCGTCCCGGGTCTGGTGGTCCCGCACCCGGCACACGAAGGTCGGCAGTCCGGCGCGTTCGGCGCGCTCCAGCCCGGCGATGCCGTCGCGGTCGGCGCCCACGGCGACGATCTCGGCGCCGTAGGCGGCCGGTCCCGCCTCGGCGACGGCGTCGAGCAGTGCCTGGAGGTTCGTACCGGAACCCGACACGAGAACCACGACGCGGGCCGGGGAGTGGGAGACGGACGAGTGGGAAGCGGAAGCCACGACGAGGCTCTTTCTCGGATGCGGGCGGTGCGGCTTTGTGTGGTCGTACGAGTTCATGGGGTGGCGGTTTCCGGGGAACCCTACGAAGCGGCCGACCGTCAGCAACGATACCGGCACACCGGCCGCCCCCCTCGGGACGGGGGGACGACGGCCCGGTAGCGTCTGGATACGCAACCGTGATACGGCAGGAGGCGGAGCCGGAGCGTCCGCATCGCGCCGGAACGACACCAAAGGGGAAGACACAGACCACATGACGGACCGACGCCGCCGCGCGGCTCCCGCACCTCAGACCGGCATCCCGACCGGCACCGTCTCGGTCCCGCTCCGGCAGCGGTGGTCTCCCTCCGGCGCCTTCCCCGGGGCCCTCTCCGACCCGGCCGTACGGGACGCCCGAACCTTCCGGAACTCCCGCGACGCCGCGGACGACAACCCCTTCGCCCCGCCGCCCGAGGACCGCCCGGAGCAGCCGTGGCGTCCCCGCCTCCCGAACGGCTCCGCCGCCTCGGGCGAGGAGCGCGACGGCGACGGGAAGCGGCCCGAGGGCTCCCCGCCCGACTGGGGCGGCCGGTGGAGCAGCCGCCAGCCGCGCCGCGACAACGGCGGCTTCGGCGGGAGCGGCCGTCCGGAGGGGTCCGACACCCGGGGCGGCGGGCCGGGCGGAATGCGCTGGGACCCGACCGATCCGGTCCAGCGGCGGGCGCGGTACGCCCTCCTCGCCGGCATGTGGGGCTTCTTCTTCGCCCTCTTCGGCTTCCCGTGGGTGGCGACCCCGCTGGGCGCCCTGGCCGTGTACTGGGGCATCGGCTCGCTGCGCGCCAAGCCGGGCACGGAGTCCGGCGGGGCCCGGGCCACGGCCGGGGACGTGGCCGGCACGGCCTCGCCGAGCGCGGCGGAGCCCCCGGCCGGCGGACGCGGTCACCGGCCGCCCACGACCGCGGCGGTGAGCGGGCTGGTCACGGGCCTGGTCGCGCTGGCGGTCATCGGGGCGCAGTTCTCGGTGCAGATCGTCTACCGCGACTACTTCGTCTGCGTGGAGGACGCCCTCACCAACTCCTCCCGCGAGGCGTGCGAGCGGCACCTTCCCGAGGAGCTGCGTCCGCTCTTCGGCGAGCCCGGGACGGAGTGACGCGCGCGCCCCGGCCGTGGGCGCCCACGGCCGGGGCGGCGTCGCTCGAAGCACCGCACGGAGGCGCGGAGGCGCCATCCGGGGCGTCGGGCTCGGAACGTCACGGCCGGGGCGGCCTCAGGCGCCAGGCGCGCAGGACGAGGGCCCCCGGCACGCCGAGGACCGCGGTCCAGCCCAGCGCGGCCGCCCCGGTCGCCGACCAGGCGGGGCCGACGTGCGCCAGGGCCCCCGTGCCCAGCGGCCCGCCCGCCCAGCCGGCCAGCAGTGCCATGGCCGCCCCGCAGCCGCACGCCGCCAGCCCGGCCGCGCACGCGGTCGACCACCGGTCCAGCGCGCACCGGCCCCGCTCGGGCACGGCCGCGCACGCCACGCCCCACGCCGCGACCAGCCCGGCCGTCAGCGGCACCGAGACCGCCAGCGCCCAGGTCAGGGGGGTGCCCTGGCCCTCCGTGGGGACCGCGGCCAGCAGCGGGAAGTCCGGCAGGCGCGGCAGGTCGGTCACGGCGGCCGGTGCCACCGTGCCGCCCCCGCCCAGCGTGAAGCCGGGGCCGAGGCTCCAGGCGGCGCCCCAGACGGCCGCGTTCGGCACCAGGGCCAGGGAGAGCAGCAGGACGGAGGCGTACCCCGACCAGGTGGGGGCGAGCGGCGGGAAGGCGGCCCGCTGCCCGGTGGCCACGTGCCACAGCAGGGCGCCCGCCGTCAGCAGCGCGCCTCCGGCGCACAGCGCGGCGGTCGCCGCGGCGGCGCCGCGCAGCGCCGCGGAGAGTCCGGTCCGGGTGAGCGCCGGCCGTACGGCCGGCGGTACGCGGGCCGCCACGCGCCGCGCCCGGTCGGGCGGGACCACGGGCCGGCCCAGCCCCGTCCAGCCTCCGGCCGCGACCGCCGCGATCACCACGAGGGGCACGCGCAGCGCGGCGCCCAGCGGGTCGACCCGGATCGGGCCGGAGCCGGCGTAGCCGGTGACGGCCGCCGCGACCAGCAGGTATCCGGCGCCGATCCAGCCCACGGCCCGCCACGGCCGGCCGCCGTCCGCCCCGCCGCGGACCGCGCCGCGGGCCGTGCGGTGGAGCAGCCACAGCGGCAGGGCGCACGGCAGCAGCGGGGTCAGTCCGACGGGCGCGGGGACGCCGCCGAGGGTTTCGGTGCGGACCAGCGGGGCACCGTGTGCCATCAGCCACAGGTCGGCGGCGATGTGGAGGGCTCCGCCGGGTCCGCCGTCGGGGTAGGGGGAGGTGATCCAGAGCAGCAGGACGACGACGGTGATCCCGGCCAGTCCCAGTCCGGCGGCCGTCGCGCCGTCCAGCAGACGCTCCCGGGACGGGACGGACGGAGGGCGGAGCGGCGCGGGAGACGGGGGGAGCGGTGCGGGGGGCGTCGCGTCGTGGCGGGTCACGGATTGCACGGCGACATGCTGCCAACAACGCCCGGTTCGCGCCGGTAGCAGAGAAACGACCGATGTGTCGCACACAATACGTTATGGACTTTTTCACACAGGGCATCCGTACGGAGTTCGTACAGACGTTCCAGGTGATCCACGGAAGGCGGGCGGCGTGACCGAGACAGTCTCCATCCCCGCCCCCGGCCCCAGCCCCGATTCCGCGCCCGCTCCGGAGCGGGCGCCCGAACGCGCGCCTCGGCCCGCGTCCGCCCCGTCCGTCCCCGACCCCACGACGGCGAGCGGACCGGCCGAGGCGTTCGACCTGCTGTACGAGCGGCAGGTGACGCCGCTGCTGCGGCAGGCGTTCCTGCTCACCGGCGACTGGCGGCGGGCCGAGCGGGCCGTGACGCACGCCTTCCGGCTGGCCTGGGAGCGGTGGCCCGAGGTGGCCGTGGACCGCGACCCGGCGGGCTGGGTGCGGGCGGTGGCGCACGACCACGCGCTCGCGCCCTGGCAGCGCCTCCTCCCCCGCCGTCGCACGCCCCTGGACGTCCAGGACGACGGGGCGGACGGCACGCGGGAGGACGACCGGGAGTTGCTGGAGGCGCTGCTGCGCCTGCCGCCCTCCTACCGCCGGACGCTGCTCCTCCACGACGGGCTCGGGCTGGGGCTGCCGGAGACGGCCGCCGAGAGCGAGGCGAGCACCCCGGCCACGGCCGGACGGCTGATGCACGCGCGCGAGGCCCTGGCCGAGTGCGTGCCCGAGCTGACCCGCGTCGCGCCCGGACCGCGCCGGGAGATGATCCGCTCGCTGCTGGAGGGCCTGGTGGCCGCCCGGCCCGTGCCCGAGGCCCCGCCCGCCCGCACGGTGCGCGACGGCGGCGAGCGGTCGGCCCGGCGCCGCACGGGCGCGGCGCTCGGCCTGACCGCGCTGGTGGTGGCGGTGACGGCGGTCACGGCGGTCACCGGCTCCGAGGGGTACGCGCCGCGGGAGGCGGCGCCGACCGTCTCCGTCCACTCCCCGGACCGGGGGCCGGCGGACGCCGGGAGGGACGACGGGGACGGCTGAGACGGGAACGGCCCGGAACCGGCGGCTCCCCGGAACCGGCGGCGCGGAGCCGAACCGAACCGAGCCGAGCCGGACCGGGTCGGACCGGGTCGGGACGGCCGCGGGCCCGCGCCCCCCGAGAGGCGCGGGCCCGCGTGGAACGGCGGTACGGCGTCAGCCGGCGAGCACCTCGCGCGCCAGCCGGGCGGTCTCGGACGGGGTCTTGCCGACCTTCACGCCCGCGGCCTCCAGGGCCTCCTTCTTCGCCTGGGCGGTGCCGGAGGAGCCGGAGACGATGGCGCCGGCGTGGCCCATGGTCTTGCCCTCCGGGGCGGTGAAGCCCGCGACGTAGCCGACGACCGGCTTGGTGACGTTGGCCTTGATGTACTCCGCGGCCCGCTCCTCGGCGTCGCCGCCGATCTCGCCGATCATCACGATCAGGTCGGTGTCGGGGTCCTCCTCGAACGCCTTGAGGGCGTCGATGTGGGTGGTGCCGATGATCGGGTCGCCGCCGATGCCGACGCAGGTGGAGAAGCCGATGTCGCGCAGCTCGTACATCATCTGGTACGTCAGCGTGCCGGACTTCGAGACCAGGCCGATGCGGCCCGGCTTGGTGATGTCGGCCGGGATGATGCCCGCGTTGGACTGGCCGGGGGTGATCAGGCCGGGGCAGTTCGGACCGATGATGCGGGTCTTGTTGCCCTTGGCGCACGCGTACGCCCAGAACTCGGCGGTGTCGTGGACGGCGATGCCCTCGGTGATCACCACGGCGAGCGGGATCTCGGCGTCGATGGCCTCGACGACCGCGCTCTTGGTGAACTTCTCCGGGACGAAGATGACGGTGACGTCGGCGCCGGTGGCCTCGATGGCCTCCTTGACGGTGCCGTAGACGGGTACCTCGGTGCCGTCGAAGTCGACGCTCGTGCCCGCCTTGCGCGGGTTCACGCCGCCGACGATGTTGGTGCCGGAGGCCAGCATGCGCCGGGTGTGCTTCTGACCCTCGGAACCGGTCATCCCCTGGACGATGACCTTGCTCTCCTTGGTGAGGAAGATAGCCATGGTGTGTTCGGTTTCCTCGTCCCTCGTTACTTCGCGGCCAGCTCGGCGGCGCGCTCGGCCGCGCCGTCCATGGTGTCCACCTGCTGCACCAGCGGGTGGTCGGCGTCGGTCAGGATCTTGCGCCCCAGCTCCGCGTTGTTGCCGTCGAGGCGCACCACCAGCGGCTTGGTGACCTCCTCGCCCTTGGACTTCAGCAGCTCCAGGGCCTGGACGATGCCGTTGGCGACGGCGTCGCAGGCGGTGATGCCGCCGAAGACGTTGACGAAGACGGACTTCACGTCCGGGTCGCCGAGGATGATCTCCAGACCGTTGGCCATCACCTCGGCGGAGGCGCCGCCGCCGATGTCGAGGAAGTTGGCGGGCTTGACGCCACCGTGCTTCTCACCGGCGTAGGCCACGACGTCCAGGGTGCTCATGACGAGGCCCGCGCCGTTGCCGATGATGCCGACCTGTCCGTCGAGCTTGACGTAGTTCAGGCCCTTGGCCTTGGCGGCGGCCTCCAGCGGGTTGGCCGCGGCCTTGTCCTCCAGGGCGGCGTGGTCGGGCTGGCGGAACTCGGCGTTGGCGTCCAGGGACACCTTGCCGTCCAGCGCGACGATCTTGCCGTCGCCGGTCTTGACCAGCGGGTTCACCTCGACGAGGAGGGCGTCCTCCTTGACGAAGACCGTCCACAGCTTCTGCAGGACCTCGGCCACCTGGTCGGCGACCTCGGCCGGGAACTTCGCGGCCTCGACGATCTCACGGGCCTTGGCCTCGGTGAGTCCCTCGGAGGCGTCCACCGGGATCTTGGCCAGGGCCTCGGGCTTGGTGGCCGCGACCTCCTCGATGTCCATGCCGCCCTCGACGGACGCCATGGCGAGGAAGGTGCGGTTGGCACGGTCCAGCAGGAAGGAGACGTAGTACTCCTCCGCGATGTCCGCGGTCTGGGCCAGCATCACCTTGTGGACCGTGTGGCCCTTGATGTCCATGCCGAGGATCTGCCGGGCCTTCTCGACCGCGTCCTCCGGGTCGGAAGCCAGCTTCACACCGCCGGCCTTGCCTCGACCGCCGGTCTTGACCTGCGCTTTGACGACCGCGCGACCGCCGAGTCGCTCGGCCACCTCACGCGCCGCCTCAGGCGTGTCGATGACTTCACCGGCCAGCACCGGCACGTCATGCTTGGCGAAGAGATCCCTCGCCTGGTACTCGAACAGGTCCACGCGCGTCCGTCCCTAGTAGTGGTATCGCGGTTCGTTGTCAGCGTGTGGGCGTGCCGCGTGGCCGCGACGTCTGCGGAGGCGCGCGGCATGTCCGCCTTGCAGGTTAGTCCCGTCGGTGTGCCCTGCATAAATCGCGGCTCACACCGGAGCGGTGACAACGGTCACAGACGGGTGCCCCCTCACGGCGGGGGGGTGAGACCCCGGTGAGGAGGGAGGAGGAGGGAATCCGCGATCGCCGGAGTCGTCCGGGACGCGGGGCGGCCGGGCTCATCCGATCTGTCGGCGGACCAGCTCGTGGAAGAGGCCGCCGGTGTCGGCGAGCAGCTCGGCGGGGGTGCCCTGCTGGACGATCCGCCCCTCCGCCATGACGATCACCCGGTCCGCGTCCATGATCGTGGACAGCCGGTGGGCGATCACCACGCGGGTGCAGCGCAGGGCCCGGGTGGATTCCATGACCACGCTCTGGGTCTCGTTGTCCAGCGCGCTGGTGGCCTCGTCGAAGAAGAGGACGCGCGGCTTGCGGATCAGGGCCTGCGCGATCATCAGCCGCTGGCGCTGGCCGCCCGAGACGGTGCCGCCCCCGTCGGACAGCACGGTGTGCAGACCCATGGGCATGGCCCTGATGTCCTCGGCCAGGCCCGCCATCTCGGCCGCCTCCCACACCTCCTCGACGGAGAAGGTCTCCGCGCCGCAGATGCACTCCAGGATCGAGCCGCTCAGCGGCTGGGCGTTCTGCAGCACGACACCGCACTGGCGGCGCACGGCCGCCCGGTCGAGCGCCGCCAGGTCCTGGCCGTCGTAGAGCACGCTGCCGGAGGTCGGCCCGTCGAAGCCGACGAGCAGCCGCAGCAGCGTCGACTTGCCGCAGCCGCTGGCCCCGACGATCGCGACGAACTCGCCCGGACGCACCCGGAAGGAGACGTCGTCGAGGACCAGCGGACCGTCGTCGGTGTACCGGTAGGACAGGTTCCGCACCTCGATGTCGCCGCTCAGCTCGCCCGGCGGGACGTCGCCGCCGCTCACCTCCGGCACCTCCCGCAGCACCGGCCGGAGCTGCTCGAACATCGGCAGCACGGCGGCGGCCGAGATGAGCGCGCCGGTGAGCTGCGTGGCCGAGGAGAGCATCATCGTCACGGCGGTGTTGAAGGTGAGGAACGCCGCGGCGGACATGGTGCCGCGGGCCGGGCCGGCCAGCAGCACGAACATCAGGAGCGTGCACAGCGGCAGGTAGACCGCGTTGAGCACCGCGACGGCGTTCCTGATCCGGCCGATGCGCCGCTGTAGTTCGCGGGTGCGGGCGAACTCCCGCGCCCAGGCGGCGTAGGCGAAGCTCTCGGCCGCGGCGACGCGCAGCTTGGGCAGTCCGCGCAGGGTCTGGAACACCTGGTTGTCGAGCCGGTGGCCGAGCCTGACGAGCTGTCTCTGGTAGCGCAGTTGCCACAGCCCCAGGGCCAGGAAGACCGCGGCGACGACCAGCAGCACGGCGATCGCCGCCAGCGCCATCGGCACGCTGTGGACGAGCAGCAGCACGAGGTTGACCGTCCCGACGGTGACCGACTGCAGGGCCACCGCGCCGATGCCGGACAGCGCGCGGCGGATGGCGCTGACGCCCATGGCCGCACCGGCCAGTTCGCCGGTGGAGCGGCCCGCGAAGAACGTCGTCGGCAGCCGCAGGAGCCGGTCCCACACCGCGGGCTGCAAGGTGGCCTCGATGCGGCCCTCCAGGCGCAGGATGGAGACGTTCTGCATCAGCATGAAGGCGCCCGAGACGACGCCGGCCGCGATGAGCGCCAGGGCGGTCTGCACGATGAGGCCGTTCTCGGCGTTCGGCACGTACTCGCCGAGCACCCGGCCGGTGGCGATGGGCACCAGCGCGCCCAGGGCGACCGTGACCAGCCCGCCCAGGAACAGCCCGCGCAGTTCCGCGCGGGTGCCGCGCACGCCGAAGCGCAACAGGCCGAGCGGGCCCAGCGGCCGGTCGGGCAGCGGACGGTAGAACATGACGGCGGTCGGCTCGACGTCGGCCCCCTCGCCCCGGCCCACGCGTTCGCGCCGGCCGGTGGTCGGGTCGACGGCCTCGTACCCGCCGCGCCGCCACAGCAGCGCGACCGGCGCCCCGTCCTTCCGGCGCCGGCCC
This sequence comes from Streptomyces macrosporus, assembly GCF_039533145.1. Taxonomy (NCBI): domain Bacteria; kingdom Bacillati; phylum Actinomycetota; class Actinomycetes; order Kitasatosporales; family Streptomycetaceae; genus Streptomyces; species Streptomyces macrosporus. Next base: position 152,555 of record NZ_BAAASZ010000027.1, on the reverse strand, counting down.
ACCAGGGGGCCGACGTCCTCCTGCCACCAGCGCCCGCCGAGCCTGACGGTGCGGGTGCGGACCCGCGAGGCGAGGGCGATGCGCTCGATCGGGTCCGCCCGGTCGGGGACGGGGCCTGCCTTCCCCGGTTCGGTGAGGGTGATGCCCGCCTTCCGGGCCACCAGCCGGCACGCGGCGAAGGTCGCGTCGTCGTCCGCGTGCCCGGAGCTCCCCCCGGACGCGGTCCGGGGGAGGGACTCCTCGCCGCGGCCGATGGAGGCCAGCAGCGTCCGGTCCGCCTGGGCGCGGGCGGCCTCGCCGGCCCGGATGCCGGCCGCCGTGCGGTCCTCGTGGGTGCGTTCGAGCTGCTCGATCCAGCGGTCCAGGGCGTACAGCAGCCGGTACTGCTGGTCGACCATGCCCTGCCACATCGCCGCGTCGACCAGGAGGGCGCCGGCCGCGGAGGCGTCGTACACGGCGCCGTACTGCACGCTGCCGGGGACGATCTGCATCCACAGGATGTCGTCGTCGGCCCCGTCCCACCCGGCGGCCTGCCCGGCGGCCTGTTCGACGGTGGCCGGACCGCCCGACGGTGCCTGGTAGAGCACCCGCAGGCCGCGGCCGATGCCGCGCGCGAAGGCGTCCTCCAACGGGCTGAGGTATCCGGGGTGGTGTCCGGGGGGTCCGGGCTGTCCGGCGTACTGCCCCGCCCAGACGCCGCTCCCCCAGGTGTCGTCCGGGGACGTCCCCGGACCCGGCCCCGGGCGCCACAGTTCGCGCAGTTCGATGCGGTGCAGCCGGCACCCCCGCAGGGGCCGGCCGACCAGGGTGTGCTCGGGGCCCTCGACCGGGCCCAGCAGCAGCGTGCCCGTCTCCAGCCGGCCCAGGAAGTGCCACGGGCCCGGCCGCGCGACACCGGTGGCGAACAGGTCCAGGGCGCCGTCCGCGACGAGCCACAGCACGTGCGGGCCCTCCAGGGACAGGCTGCGCACGTCCGTGCAGTCGATCGCCGTCCCCAGCCCGCCCAGGGCCGCGACGACGGGATCGGGCACCGGGCCGGGCCGGGCGCCGACGTCCGTGGAGTGGTACGGCGTGGGGTGGTACGGAGGGGAGGTCATCTCAGCGCTCCCTGACCAGCTCGGCGTACGGCCCTCCCGCGGCGACCAGGTGGTCGTGCCGGCCGCGCTCCACGACGGTGCCCCGGTCGAGCACGACGATCTCGTCGCTGTCGCGCACCGTGCTCAGCCGGTGGGCGATGACCACGCAGGCGCAGCCGCGGCGGCGCAGGTTGTCGATGATGGTCTGCTCGGTCACCGCGTCCAGGGCGCTGGTCACCTCGTCCAGGACCAGGACGCTGGGACGGCGCACCAACGCCCGGGCGATCTCCAGCCGTTGGCGCTGCCCGCCGGAGAAGTTGCGGCCGCCCTGCTCGACGCGGCTGCGGATGCCGCCGGGCCGACGGGCGACCACGTCGTGGACGGCGGCGTCCTTCAGGGCGGCGACGACGGCCTCGTCCGGGATGGAGGGGTCCCACAGCGCGACGTTGTCGCGGACGGTGCCCTCGAAGAGGAACACGTCCTGGTCGACGAAGGCCACGGAGGCCGCCAGCACGCTGCGCGGAATGTCCTCCAGCCGCATCCCGTCGATGCGGATGGTCCCCTCCCACGGGGTGTGGAGGCCGGATATCAGCCGGGAGACGGTGGACTTGCCGCTGCCGGAGCCGCCGACGAGCGCCACCTGCTGCCCGGGGCCGACCGAGAGCGAGAAGCCCTTCAGCAGCGGGGGGTCCAGGGGGCTGTAGCCGAAGGTGACGTTCTCCAGCTCCACGTGGCCCGTGAGGCGGCGGGCGGTGGGGGCGGGGTCGCGCCGCGCGAGGGCCGGGTCGACGGGGAAGTTCTCGACGTCCTTCAGCCGGGCGAGGTCGGCCGCGAAGTCCTGGATCCGTCCCGCCACGCCGTTGAGGCGGGTGATGGGCGCGGTGAAACCGGTCATCAGCGTCTGGAAGGCGACGAGCAGACCGACCGTCAGATGCCCCTCCACCGCCCGCAGACCGCCGATCATCAGGATCAGCGCGCTGTTGATCGTGGCCAGGGTGGGCGCGACGACCGCCAGCCACGCGCTGGGCACCCCCAGCCGCTGCTGCACGTCGAGGGTGACCGCGTGCTGCCCGGCCCAGCGGCGGAAGAAGCCCTGCTCGCCGCCGGTGGCCTTCATCGTCTCGATGAGTTGCAGCCCGCTGTAGGAGGTGTTGGTCAGGCGGGCGCTGTCGGCGCGCAGCTTCTGGGTGCCGGTGGCCCTCAGCCGGATCACCACGCGCATGGCGACCACGTTGAACAGCGCGACCGACACCCCGACGAGGGTGAGCTGCGGGTCGTACGTCCACAGCAGCGCCGCGTAGAGCGCCACCACCACGGCGTCCACGCCCGCGGCGGCCAGGTCCCGGGCGAGGGTCTCGGCGACCGTGTCGTTGGACTGGAGGCGCTGGACCAGATCGGCCGGGCTGCGCTGGGTGAAGAAGGCGACCGGGAGTCTGAGCAGGTGCCGCAGGAAGCGGGCGCTGCCCAGCGTCGAGGAGATGATGTGCCCGCGCAGCAGGTTGGCCTGTTGCAGCGCGGTGAGGGTGGCGGTGAGCACCAGGGCGGTCGCCATCGACGCGAAGAGCACGCCCAGCAGGGAGCTCTGCCCCCCGATGAGGAACGTGTCGATGTACGTGCGGCTCAGCGCGGGGACCGCCGCGCCGACGGCCACCAGCAGGAGGCTGGAGAGCACGACGGCGGACAGGGTGCCCCGGGTGCCGCGCAGGCGGGACGGCAGGGCGCCCATGACACCGGGTCTGCGTCCGCCGCGGCGGAACCCCTCGCCGGGCTCGAAGGTGAGCACGACCCCGGTGAAGCTGGTGTCGAACTCCTCCAGCGGCACGAACCGCCGTCCCCTGCCGGGGTCGTTGACGTGCACGCCGCGGCGTCCGAGGCGGCGGCCCATGCCGTCGTAGACGACGTAGTGGTTGAACTCCCAGAACAGGATGGCCGGGGGCCGCACCTCGGCGAGCGCGGCCAGGCCCATCTGCATGCCCTTGGCCTTCAGCCCGTAGCCGCGGGCGGCCTTGAGGATGTTGCCGGCGCGGGAGCCGTCGCGGGAGACGCCGCAGGCGACGCGCAGCTCCTCCAGCGGGACGAAGCGGCCGTAGTGGCCGAGGACCATGGCCAGGGCGGCGGCGCCGCACTCCACCGCCTCCATCTGGAGCACGGTGGGGGTGCGCACGGCCCGGGGCGTCCTGCCGCGCGGGACGGGCTCGGAACCGCGGGAGCCGGAGCGTCGGCGTCGGTGGCCGGCGGGCGGAAGCCGGTGGGGGCGGGTACGGGCGGAGTCCTGCGACACGGTCATGGGAGGAGCCATTCGACGGGGCGCTGGGCGGGGAGGTGGACGGCACCGGTGACCGGTGTCCTGGAGTCGACGGCGTACGGGGGCCCGTCCGCGGAGGACCAGGCGTAGCCGGACTCGGTGCTCTCGGAGCGCTCCAGCCTCACGAGCACCGCGACGGGGTCGCCCTGGCGGGTGAACCGCTCGGCGAGCGCCTCGTCGCCCAGGAAGGCACCGATCTGCCGCCGCGTCTGGGGGGTGCGGCCGACCTGGGCGACACGGCCGCGCAGCACCCCGTACTCCGGTTGGGGGACGGACTGGACGGTCAGGTCGACCCGGGCGCCCTCGGGGATCGTCGCTCCGCTGTCGGCGGGCACGTAGACCATGGCCACCAGCGGGTCGTCCGGGCCCTCCACGCGCTCCACGGTCGCCACGTCCGCGCCGGTCTCGACGACCGATCCGACGCCGGCGAGCAGTGCCGTCACCCGGCCGCCGGCCGGCGCGCGCACGGCCCGGTGGCCCTGGTCGGTGCGGACCTTCAGCAGGGGCGCGTTCGGGGGGACCAGCCGCCCCTCCTCGGCGAGGACCTCGGTGACCTGCCCGGCGATCGGGCTCTGCAGGACGTAGCTGCCCCGGGGGTGGGTGAGGATGCCCGGCGCGCTCAGCTTGGCGGACACCGATCCGGTGACGGCCCAGTGGCCCGCGAGGAGCATGACGACGACCGTGACGGCCAGGACGAGCCGGCCCTGTGGGCGCGCGAAGCGCACGGGCAGGTCGAGTTCCTCCGGCGACTGCAGCTTGGAGAGCGCCTTCTCACGGAACTGCACGGAACCGCTCCTTCGACTGCGTTGCTCCGGGTCGGCCGGGAGTGCCTCCGGACGGGGCCCCGGGGAAGAGTGCCCCTCGGGGCCGCGTCCGGGGTGGCGTCCGGGGGCGGCGCCGCCGCACGCGGACGCCGCCCGACGGCCGATCCGGCACGGGACCCGGACAGCCGTGAACCCCGGAACCAGGGGGAGCTCCGGGGTTCGGGGTCCCGCGGCGCGTGTCCGCGGAACCGTACGGCGTCCGGGGGGAGAGCCCGGTGCGGGTGTGGCGGTCAGAGACCGGCGACACCGGCGTTGGTCTGCACACCGGTGATGCCGCTGACGCTGCCCGGGACCGCGCCGGCGATGCCCGTCGCGGCCTGGACCGTGTTGAGGGAGGTCACGGCACCGACGGCACCGTTGACGTCGGCGAGCACGGCACCGGCCACACCGCCGGAGATGCTGACGACACCGCCGGAGACGGCGTCCAGCTCGGCGTCGTCGATCTCGCGGGTCTCGAGGTCCTCACGCATGAGGGACTTTCCCTTCGTTCATCGGAATGTTCCAAAGCCGTGGGCGGATTCGCCGCGAAGCGCACCGGCCACTCCCACGGCAGTCCGACACCCGAAACCCGGTCACCATTCGCTCGACCGCCGTGGTGGGCAAGATGAAAACACGTCCGCGACTTGTCTGGCCAATCCCCCGAAGGCTTTACCAGGACATTGCCACAATTCGAGCCGCGGGCCGCCTGTTTCCCTCTTCAAATGGTTTCACTTTCTTCACGGATGCGGACGACGGGCCTCCGCATACCGCATTCTCCGCAGGACGAACCGGATGTTCTCCGCAGAACTCCCCGAGGAACATGTCGGGTATGTCGAGCTGTGGAGAAATGGGGAGAACACCGGTCGCACACGGTGTGAAAGTTTTCCGAGCACGGCGTCCGACGGCGCCCCGGCCGCACCGACCGACACACGGCTCGCGACACTGCGTGATCGTCCGAATACTCCTCGAATATCCGCGTCCCGGCGGAGCCGGGACGCGGATATTCGAGAAAGGGCCGGGAAACCCCGTTTCGAGGTCCGATCAATTCCTTGCGCAGCCGGAATGTTTTCGCGAGGTCTCCGAATTCCGTCACCGGCCGTTCACAACGTTCCCCGGGCGATCACTCCGCGGGTATCGGCAGGGGCCGCTTCTCGATCGCCGCCGCCATCACCTCGGGGAAGTGGTCGGGGGTGCAGGCGAAGGCCGGCGCGCCGAGCGCGGCCAGCGCCGCGGCGTGCTCGCGGTCGTAGGCGGGGGCGCCCTCGTCGGAGAGCGCCAGCAGCGTCACGAACTGCACGCCCGCGCTCTTCATCGCGGCGACCCGCTTGAGCATCTCGTCGCGTATGCCGCCCTCGTAGAGGTCGCTGATGAGGACGACGACGGTCTCGGCGGGCCGGGTGATGCGCGACTGGCAGTAGGCGAGCGCCCGGTTGATGTCGGTGCCGCCGCCGAGCCGGGTGCCGAACAGCACGTCGACCGGGTCGTCGAGCTGGTCGGTGAGGTCGACGACGGAGGTGTCGAAGACGACCAGCCGGGTGGAGATCGACCGCATCGAGGCCAGCACGGCGCCGAAGACGGAGGCGTAGACGACCGAGGCGGCCATGGAGCCGGACTGGTCGATGCAGAGGACGACGTCCTTCTTCACCGCCCGGGAGGCCCGGCCGTGGCCGACGAGCCGCTCGGGCACGACCGTCCGGTACTCGGGCAGGTAGTTCTTCAGGTTGGCCCGGATGGTGCGGTCCCAGTCGATGTCCCGGTGGCGGGGGCGGTGGACCTTCGCGGACCGGTCCAGGGCCCCCGTCAGCGTCGACCTCGTCCGGGTGGCGAGCCTGCGCTCCAGCTTCTCCACGACCGTGCGGACGACCGCGCGGGCGGTCTCCCGGCTGGTCTCGGGCATCGCCTTGTTGAGCGAGAGCAGCGTCCCGACCAGGTGGACGTCCGGCTCCACCGCCTCCAGCATCTCCGGCTCCAGCAGCAGCGCGGACAGGCCCAGCCGGTCGATGGCGTCCCGCTGCATCACCTGGACGACGGAGGTGGGGAAGTAGGTGCGGATGTCGCCCAGCCAGCGGGCCACGCTCGGCGCCGACGCGCCCAGTCCGGCGGACCGCCGCCCCGAGCGGTCGTTCCGACCGCCCTCGCCGCCCCCACCCCCGTAGAGGGCGGCGAGGGTGCGGTCCATGGCCGCGTCCCGTCCGGTCAGCGCGCGGCCGGTGCCGTCGGCCTCCTCCCCGCCGAGGACCAGCCGCCAGCGCCGCAGCCGCTCGTCCGCCGCGCGCTCCCGCGGAGCCGTCTCGGCCGGTGCGGCCTGTGCCGTGGTCGGGTCGCTCATCGTGCGGTCACCGCCTTCCGGGCCGCTCCGGCCCGCTCCTCCGTGGTGTCGGTGGCTGCCGTGCCGGCCGGATGCGTCCCCAGCAGCAGCCGCAGGGTCGGCAGTACGGCGTCGGCCCTCTCCCCGTCGAGTCCCGCCCCGAAGCCGGCGGCCGTCTCCCACTCCGCCGCGCCCGGCCCGCCCGACCCGCCCGGGCCCGCCGCCGGGCCGCGCCGGACCAGTTCGCCCACCGTGCGCCGCACTCCCGGCTCGTACGCGGCGAACGTGCGGCGCAGCAGCGGCAGGACGTCCGTGAAGGACTCCCCCGGTATCCCGGTCAGCCAGGCGTCCACCAGGCCCAGCAGCCGTTCGTCGTGGACGAGGAGCATGCCGCCGCCCGCCAGGAACCCCTCGACCCAAGCCGCCGCGTCCGCGGGTTCGGTGCCCGGGGAGAGGGCGAGGCCCATCAGCCGGGCCGCCTCGTCGTCCCCGAGCCGGCCGTCGTCCAGCAGCAGCCGGGCGCAGCGGCCCCGGACCAGCCCGGGGACGCGGTCGCGCTCGGCGAGGGTGCGCAGCACCGCCCGCCAGCGGGTGAGCGACTCCTCGCGTTCCAGCAGGACGATCGCCCGGTGCGCGGCGTCCACGTGGCCGCGCATCTCGGCCGCCCCCTCGGCGTCGAGCCCGGCGCAGGCGGGCGGCAGTCCGACGCACACCCGCTCGGCGATCCCCTCGGCGACCTCGCGCAGCGCGGCGGCGTCCGTGCCGCGCACGTCGCCGTAGCGGACGGAGCGCACCAGCGCGGGCAGGGCCTGGGCGAGGTGGCCGACGTCGGCGTCGAGGGCGGCGCGGTCGGCCAGGGCCCGCATCACCGCGGGCAGGGCGTCGCCGAGTCCGGCGAGCAGGCACCGTTCGGCCAGTTCGGTGACCTCGACCAGCGTCTCGGCGTCGCGGGCCAGCGCCTCGGCCTTGGCGGTGGCCGCCCCGAGCACGGTGGTGCCCCACACCCCCGCCTCGGCGACCCGCACCGACAGCTCGGGCCGCCAGCACAGCCGCCAGGTCTCCCGGAAGGTGCCGGTGCCGCTCGTCCGGTCGCGCGCCGGCTCGCCCCAGTCGACGCCGAGCAGCCGCAGCCGGTGCAGCAGTCTGCTGCGGGCGGCGTCGTTCTCCCCGCGCAGGTCGAGCTCCAGCTCGCGCTCGCCGGCCTCGGGCTTCAGGCGCAGCGACTTCCGGGTGCGGTCCAGGTCCCGCTGGAGGGGCACGGCCGGCGCGTCCTCGGGCACCTCGCCCAGGACGTCGCCGACGACCAGCCGGTCGTGGACGAGGGCGAGCGGGACGTCCGAGCCCTCGCACATCACGGCCCGCACCGCGTCGATCGTCTCGCCCAGGCCGGGGAGCGGACGCCCGCGCAGGGCGGCGAGGGTGTCCGCCAGCCGGACCGCCTCGATGACGTGCGCCGACGACACGGCGTGGTCCTCCTCGCGCAGCAGCCGGGCGACCTTGGTCACCCACCGCTCCACGGGCCGGTCGGGCGCGGAGAACAGGTGCCCGTACCAGCCCGGCGAGGTGATCCCGGCGCCGTAGCCGCTGTGCCGCGCGAGCCGCTCGTGGGTCCACGGCACCCAGGTGATCTCGGTCTTCGCCTTCGGCAGCCCCTTGAGGAGGTGCCGGTCGGCGGCGACGGTCGTCCTCGCGGTGAGCGCGGGCACGTGCCAGGCGCCGCAGACGACGGCCACGCCACCGTCGCCGAACTCCTTGCGGGCCTCCCGCAGCCGCAGCCGCATGTGGGCCTCGCGCACCGCGTCGCGCCGGTGGCCCGTGCCGCCGGGGGAGTCGCCGTGCGTCTCGCGCAGGGCGGCCATGGCGTCGGCGAGGACGGCGAAGGGCGCGCAGGGGTCGGCGGAGAGGCCGCCGCGGTGCTCCACGACGTCCTCCCACCAGCGCTCGGGGTCGTCGTGGCCGGCCGTCTCGGCGAGCACCCGCAGCGGGTCGACGCGCACCCCGTCCGGCTCGGGCTCCCCGTCGCCGCCGCCGTCAGCGCTGTCGCCACCGCCGCCGTCACCGCCGCCGTCACCGCCGTCACCGCCGGTGGTCCCGGTCTCCAGCAGCAGCGCGTGGGCGGCGGGCAGGTCGAAGAACCGCACCGGCACCCCGCGGGCCAGCGCCCAGCGGATGGCGACCCACTCCGGGGAGAACTCCGCCAGCGGCCAGAACGCCGCCCGGCCCGGCTCGTCCACCACGTGGGCCAGCAGCGCGACGGGCGGACGCATCTCCTCGCGCGCCGCCAGCGCCACCACCGCGTCGGCCTCCGGCGGCCCCTCCACGAGCAGCACCTCCGGCTCGCGGGCCTCCAGCGCCGCCAGCACCGCCCGCGCCGACCCGGGACCGTGGTGGCGCACGCCCAGCAGCAGCGGGCCCGCGCCCTCCACGGCCGTCACGCGCTCACCTCGCGGCAGGCGCGGTAGAAGTCCTTCCAGCCCTCGCGCTCGCGGACGACCGCCTCCAGGTACTCCTGCCAGATCACCCGGTCGGCGGCCGGGTCGCGCACGACGGCGCCGAGGATGCCCGCGGCCACGTCGCCCGCGCGCAGCACCCCGTCGCCGAAGTGGGCGGCCAGGGCCAGGCCCCCGGTGACCACCGAGATGGCCTCGGCCGTCGACAGGGTGCCCGAGGGCGACTTGAGCCTGGTGCGGCCGTCGGTGGTGACCCCGTCCCGCAGCTCGCGGAAGACCGTGACGACGCGGCGGATCTCGTCGATGCCGTCGGGGACGGCCGGCAGGTCCAGCGAGCGGCCGATCTGCTCCACGCGCCGCGCCACGATCTCCACCTCGGCCTCGGGCGTCTCGGGCAACGGCAGCACCACCGTGTTGAAGCGGCGGCGCAGGGCGCTGGACAGCTCGTTGACGCCCTTGTCCCGGTCGTTGGCGGTGGCGATCAGGTTGAAGCCGCGGACGGCCTGGACCTCCTCGCCCAGCTCCGGGATCGGCAGCGTCTTCTCCGACAGGATGGTGATCAGGGTGTCCTGCACGTCGGCCGGGATGCGGGTCAGCTCCTCGACCCGGGCGATCATGCCGTCGGCCATGGCCCGCATGACGGGGCTGGGCACCAGGGCCTCGCGGCTGGGGCCGTTCGCCAGGAGCCGCGCGTAGTTCCAGCCGTAGCGGATGGCCTCCTCGGCCGTTCCCGCCGTGCCCTGCACCAGCAGGGTGGAGTCGCCGCTGACGGCCGCCGCCAGGTGCTCGGAGACCCACGTCTTGGCGGTGCCGGGCACCCCGAGCAGCAGCAGGGCCCGGTCGGTGGCCAGCGTGGTGACGGCCACCTCGACGATGCGGCGCGGGCCGACGTACTTGGGGCTGATCACCGTGCCGTCCGGCAGCGTGCCGCCGAGCAGGTAGGTGGCGACGGCCCACGGCGACAGCCTCCACCGTTCCGGGCGCGGCCGGTCGTCCACGGCGGCGAGGGCCTTCAACTCCTCGGCGAAGGCGTCCTCGGCGTGGGGCCGCAGAGCGGCCGGTGCGCTGTTGGTGACGGTCACGGTCTCCCCCTCGCAGGCGGCTTGGCGCGTTTCGCCCATCACCTTGCACGGCACCACTGACAATCCGGACCGGCGTGACGTTCACGCAGGTCAGAGCGGTGCGAGGAAGATTGTCAGTGGTGGCTCGTACGGTCGTCCACATGCTGCATCGCACAGAGAGCGATCTCGTGATTCCGGTCTGTGAGAGCAACTGCGACGAAAACCACGCGTCCGTGTGGGGAGGGCCGAGGACACATGAGCACGGGGGAATCCCGCTGGACGGCGGAGCAGGTGCTGGCGCTCGCGCCTGACGCGGCGTCTCGCAAGGCGGGGGCCGAACTGGCCGCGCCCGGGCCCTGGTCCGACGCCGGAGCGGGGCGGGGCGCGGTGTGGGGGCGGTGCAAGGGCAGTGGAAGCAGGCCGTACCAGACGGTGGTGGACGTCGCCGGCGGCAGCGCTCCGGGGTACCGGTGCAGCTGCCCCAGCCGGAAGTTCCCCTGCAAACACGCGCTGGCGCTGCTCCTGCTGTGGTCGGGGGACGTCGAGACGGTGCCGGAGGCGCCGGAGTCCGTGCCGGAGTGGGCCGAGTCCTGGCTGAGCGGACGCCGGCGTCGGGAGGAGGAGAAGTTCGGGAAGGCCGCCGCCCGCGACGGGGAGCGAGCGGCGGCCCCCGCCGACCCGGAGGCGGCGCGCCGGCGGCTCGAACGGCGGGCCGCGCGGATCGCGGCGGGCGCCACCGAGCTGGAGCGGCGTCTGGAGGACCTGCTGCGCGGTGGCCTGGCCGGCGCCGAACAGTCGGGGTACGCCGTCTGGGACGAGATGGCCCGGCGCATGGTGGACGCCCAGGCGCCGGGGCTGGCCTCGCGGGTGCGGGAGCTGGGGTCGGTCCCCGGCTCCGGCCCGGGGTGGCCGTCCCGGCTGCTGGAGGAGTGCGCGCTGCTGCACCTGCTCGACCGGGGATTCCTGGGGATCGACGGGCTGCCGGAGCCGCTGGCCGCGACCGTGCGGTCCCGGGTGGGGCTCACCGTGGAGGCGGCCGAGGTCCTCGCCGACCGCGACGCGGTGGTGCGCGACCACTGGCTGGTGCTGGGCCGGTACGACAGCGAGGAGGGCCGGCTGACGGCCCGCCGGACCTGGCTGCACGGGCTGCGCACCGGGCGGCCGGCGCTGCTGCTGTCCTTCGGGGCGGCCGGACGGGCGCCGGAGCTCGCGCTGCCGGTCGGCTCCTCGATGGACGCCGACCTCGCCTACTACCCGGGCGCACGACCGCTGCGCGCCGCCCTCGGCAAGCGCCACGCGGCGCCGGAGCCGGGCGGCGTCCCCCCGGGGGTGGGGGTCCACGACGCGCTGGCCGCCTACGGGGTCGCGCTGTGCGGCGACCCCTGGCTGGAGGGCTGGCCGGTGGTCCTGGCCGACGTGGTGCCCGTACCGGTCGGCGAGGGCTGGCAGCTGGCCGACGCCGAGGGCGACTCGGCGCTGCCGGTGGCCGTGTCGGAGGGGACGCGCGCCCGGATGTGGCGGATCGCCGCCGTGTCGGGCGGCGGGCCGGTCACGGTCTTCGGGGAGTGCGGGCCTCGGGGCTTCACCCCGTACACCGCCTGGTCGGACACGGCGATCCCGCTCACCGTGACGGATGTCGGAGGAGGTGCCGCATGAGCTGGGGCGAGTTGGTGGGCGCCGCGCTGCTGGGCGCCGAGCGGCGCACCCCGCCGGGCGGCTCGGTCACGGCGCTGCTGGACGCCGCCGCGGTGGAGACGGTGCGGCGCCGGGCCGGGCTGCGGCCCGCCGCC
>NZ_BAAASZ010000027.1:0-140727 GCF_039533145.1 Streptomyces macrosporus | reverse complement strand
CGCGGCGCCGCGGCCGGAGCCCGCCGCGGAGGACCCGCGCCCGCCCCTGCCGCCGGCGGCGGCCCGCCGGCTGGCGCTGCTGCTCACCGACCGTCCCGGCGCGGGCGGTGGGCGTCGGGGCACCACGCCCGACCTCGCCGAGCTGCTTCCCCAGTGGCTGGCCGCCGCCAACGCCCACGGCTACCGCGCCCCGGCCGAGCAGCTGCCGGCCCTGCTGGACGCGGCCCGCGCCCGCACCGACCTGCGCGCGGGCGCCCTGCGGCTGGGCGGGCCCCGGGCGCTGTGGCTGGCCCGGCTCAACCCGGACTGGAAGTTCGCCCTGCGGGGCCGGACGGGGCACGGCGGCGAGCCGCCCACGGGCGCGGCGGACGGCGCGGTTCCCGACGAGGCCGCCGTCCGGCGGCTGTGGGAGGAGGGCCTGTTCGCCGAGCGGTCCGCGCTGCTGGTGTCGCTGCGGCGCCGCGACCCGGCGGCGGCCCGCGAGCTGCTGGCGGGCACCTGGTCGACGGAGCGGGCCGAGGACCGGCTGATGTTCCTCGACTCGCTGCGCGAGGGCCTGTCGGCGGACGACGAGGCGTTCCTGGAGCAGGCGCTGACCGACCGCAGTCGCACGGTGCGGGCCACCGCGGCCGAGCTGCTGTCGGCGCTGCCCGGCTCCGCGCTCGCGGCGCGGATGGCGGTCCGGGCCCGTGCCTGCGTCGCCCTGGACCGCACCAGCCGGTCCGGCCGGTTGGTGGTGGAGGCGCCGTACGAGTGCGACGCGGGCATGCAGCGCGACGGTGTGGTGCCCAAGCCGCCCGCCGGCCGCGGCGAGCGGTCGTGGTGGCTGACCCAGGTGGTGGAGGCCGCGCCGCTCGACGGCTGGTCGGAGCATCTGGGGGGCCGTACGCCCGCCCGGATCGTGGCCCTTCCGGTGGCCGACGACTGGGCTCCCGACCTGCACGCCGCCTGGGCGCGGGCGGCCGTGCGCCAGCGGAACGCGGTGTGGGCGCGGGCCCTGCTGGGCAAGCCGTCCGCTCCGATGACGGCGGCCCCCGGCGATCCGGCGAAGCTGCTGGCCGTGCTGCCCCCGGAGGAACGGGCGGAGTGGGCGGCGGAGTTCATCGCGGCCCACGGTCTGTCCGAGGCGTTCCGGGTGTTGGGGGTGTGCACGGTCCCCTGGGCCGAGCCCCTGGGGCGCGCGGTGGTGGACGCGCTGGAGATCGCCCGGGACGCGGGCAGCTATCCGTGGAGCTTCAGCGGGGTGATGGGCCTGGCCGAGCGCTGCCTGGACCCGGCCCAGGCCGACCGTCTCGCCCCGCTGGCCGCCGTGCCGGACGAGCCGGAGGACGGCTCACCGGGTGCGGGCGGCTACTGGGCGGAGGCGTTCCAGCGGCTGGTGGCCACGCTCCGCCTCCGCGCCACGATGCTCGCGGAACTCGATCCGGGGCGGGACGACCCGGGGCGGGGCGGTGTTCCGCCCGTGCCTCAGGCCGCCACCGAACCCGAACCGATGTGAGAGCGCACCCACGCGACCACGTCGCCGGTCGGGGCCCCCGGGGTGAAGATCTCGGCGACTCCCTGCGCCTTGAGCGCGGGGATGTCGTCGTCGGGGATGATGCCGCCGCCGAAGACCTTGATGTCCTCCGCGTCGCGCTCGCGCAGCAGCTCCAGCACCTTGGCGAAGAGCGTGTTGTGCGCGCCGGAGAGGATGGACAGGCCGATCGCGTCGGCGTCCTCCTGGATCGCGGTGTCCACGATCTGCTCGGGCGTCTGGTGCAGGCCGGTGTAGATGACCTCCATACCGGCATCGCGCAGCGCCCGCGCGATCACCTTCGCACCGCGGTCGTGGCCGTCGAGCCCCGGCTTGGCGATCACTACGCGGATCGGACCCGACACACCCATCACTGCCTCCCAAAACGCCTGCGACCCGGTCCGCCCGTCCGGCCTTCCCGGCGGGCGACTGTCAGTGAACGCACGTTATCGTCAGCATCCCCCGCCCGGCAGTTTCGCAGTACGGAGCGAGGGGGAAATCACACACAGGGCAATTGTGTCCGTTCCCGTCGGGTCCGCTCCATCGAGCGTCACGTCCAGGCATCGCGACGCGCCCGGCGCGTGTCCCGGCCCATCGAGGAGCCGCAACCGAATCGCCGCACCACGGTGCCGTCAGCCGCACGGCACGGTGGTGCGGTACGCCCCGGCACGTCCCGTTCTCTCCGGTCACCCGCCGTGGCCGGAGCGATCGGTGCGCGGCTCGCATCATGGCCGCCCACGAGGGCACACGGACTGATATGTCCACTGTGCGCCGCTAATCGCCAGGGGAGGTCGTCGGCCATGAGGGTAACGAGGATGCTGCCCTTCGCATCCGGCGCCTTTCCCGGTGCCCTGCCGCTGTCGCTGATCCCCTTCGCCCCGCGCGGACTGCGGGCCGCCGTCCTGGAGGCCGCGTTCCTGGCCGGGCGCACCCTCCTCTACCCCGTCGGCATCTCGCAGGAGCGGTACACGCCCGCGCCCGTGACGCGGGAGAGGGAGGGGACGGACTGCCGGAAGCCGTCGGACGGCGGCGGGCGGAGGCGGCAGGAGCGCCCGCCCGTCCTGCTGCTGCACGGCTTCATCGACAACCGCTCGGTGTTCACCCTGCTGCGCCGCTCCCTGGCGCGCAACGGCTGGCGGAACATCCACGCGCTGAACTACTCCCCGCTGACCTGCGACATCCGCCGCGCCGCCGAACGGCTGGCGGAGTGCGTCGACGAGATCCGCGAGGCCACCGGCCGGCACCGCATCGACATCGTCGGGCACAGCCTGGGCGGTCTGATCGCCCGCTACTACGTCCAGCGCATGGGGGGCGACACCCGCGTCCGCACCCTGGTGACCCTCGGCACCCCGCACTCCGGCACCCGGGTGGCGCCGCTGATGTCGGCGCATCCGATCGTGCGTCAACTCCGTCCGGGGTCGGAGGTGATCGAGGAGTTGGCCGCTCCCGCGCCGGGCTGCCGCACCCGCTTCGTGGCCTTCTGGAGCGACCTGGACCAGCTCATGGACCCGGCCGAGACCGCCCGGATCGACCATCCGGACCTCGACGCCTGCAACATCCGGGTCCACGGCCTCGGACATCTGGCGCTCCCCGGGCACTGGGAGGTGGCCGCCGCCATCCGGGCCGAACTGGCCGCCGGGACGCGCCCGGCCCGGACGGCGCGGACGGACGGGGACTCGGCCGGAGCCGCCTGACGGACGGCGGCCGACACCGGCGACGGCCTACGGTCGAACGACTTTCGAACATCGGGTCGAGTACCGGCCCGTAGTCCTCCGAAAGACGACCGAATGCCCGTTTCTGCCTTGCCCGAAACCTGCCGAAGATTGTCGCCGTCGCGTACCGCCGGGTACAGTCGCCGCACTGCTCCGCCCCTGTCGCCGAGGCGAAAGAGAAGTTGGTGGTGAACGACCGTCATCTGTCGGGAGTCTCGACCCCCGCCGATCCCACTGCCGACTCCTCGTACGGTCCCTACGGCTCCCCCTACGAGCAGGCCCTCTACGAGACCCACGGTCAGCAGGACACCGCGTACGGATACGTCACCGGCACCTTCGACCCCTACGGAACCGCCTACGGTGACGCCGATCCCCTCTTCGGGCCGTTGCCGGGCGACGCGCCGGCGGCCTCCCCCGCGCAGGCCGCACCGGGGATGTCCCCGGACGGGTCCTGGGGGAGCGACACCGGGCAGAACCCCGTCGTCCACGACGGCTACGCCGCCGCCTGGGCCCACGTCCCGGACCGGTCCACGGCCTCCCCGGACGAGAACGACCACGGCGGCGCGGGCGCCTACGGCACGGACCCCTACGCCGGCGGCCAGTGGGACACGGACACCGGCCAGACCCCCGCCTACGGCCTCCAGGTCTCCTGGGACTCCGGGGCCTACCCCGTGGCGGAGCCCGAGGCGCACCTCGAGCACTCCGACCACCCCGAGCCCGCCTCCGCCTACGGAGCGCCCGACGTCCCGGACGTGTCCGACGTCCCGTCCGACGTCCCGGACGTGCCCGACGCCGCCGACGCGTACGCCGACGCGTACGCCCCGGAGCACGCCGACGGCCCCGAGCCCGCCTCCTCGGAGTGGTCCGACGAGCCGGAGGACCGGCGGTCGACCGGGTCCCCGGAGAGCTCGCGTCCCGGACCGTCCGCGCGCCCGGGCGGCTCTCGCCGCCGCCGCTCCGCCCGGCCGAAGCGTTCCGCGCTGCTCACCGTCGCCGTGCCGTCCGTCTGCGTCATGGGCGTCACGGCCGTGGCCGCCGCCTCCGTCGGCGGCGTGGGCGACGAGAGCGACAACACCACCACCCAGGCCGCCGCCGACGCCTCGGCCATCAAGTCCACCGCGGCCAACAGCAAGCTCGACACCCAGCTCGCCGGTCTCTCCAGCGAGGCCGAGGGCTTCGCCGACCGCGCCAGCCGCACCCAGGAGCGCATCGACCTCAAGGAGCGCCAGGAGGCCGAGCGCAAGCGGAAGGCGGCCGAGGCGGCGCGCAAGGAGGCGATGCGCCCCAAGTTCGCGCTGCCGGTGTCCCAGCCCGGGCTCAGCGCCTACTACGGACAGGCGGGCATCAACTGGATGTCCCTGCACTCGGGCATCGACTTCCCCGTCTCCTACGGCACCCCCGTCATGGCCGCGACCGACGGCACGGTCCGCACCCAGTGGAACAGCGCCTACGGCAACATGGCCATCGTGACCGCGCCCGACGGCACCGAGACCTGGTACTGCCACCTGAGCAGCACCCGGATCCGCACGGGCTCCGTCAAGGCCGGCGACGTCATCGCCTACTCGGGCAACTCCGGGAACTCCACCGGCCCGCACCTGCACTTCGAGGTCCGGCCCGGCGGCGGGTCGGCCATCGACCCGCTGGCCTGGCTCCGCTCCAAGGGCCTGGACCCCACCTGATCCCCACCTGATCCGCGCCCGAGCCGACCGGTCGGGCTCCGCGGGCACCGCGAGGAGACCACGGAACGAGGTCCGGACCTTCGGGTTCCGGACCTCGTCGCCGTCGGTGCCTCAGATCTTCTCCACCGGCGCGTACCGCAGCAGCAGCCGCTTCGGCTTCTCGTCGCCGAAGTCGATCGTCGCCTCGGCGCTGTCCCCGCTGCCCTTCACGGCCAGGACCCTGCCGAGTCCGAAGGTGTCGTGCGTGACGCGGTCCCCGACCTCCAGGGACACGACGGGACGGTCCTTCGCCCGGCGGGTGGCGAAGCCGCTCGGCCCGCCGCGCCGCGACGACGACAGGGACGACGACAGCGACGACGACAGAGAGGCGGCCGTCGCCGACGCGGCGCCGCCGGCCGCGGCACCGGCCGTCCCTCCCGTGCGCCGCCACCGCACGTACTGCTCCGGGATCTCCTCCAGGAAGCGGGAGGGCGGGTTGTAGGAGGGCTGGCCCCAGGCGCTGCGCATCGACGCGCGGGTGAGGTAGAGCCGCTCGCGCGCCCGGGTGATGCCGACGTACGCCAGCCGCCGCTCCTCCTCCAGCTCCTTGGTGTTGCCCAGGGTCCGCAGGTGCGGGAAGACGCCGTCCTCCATCCCGGTCAGGAAGACGACCGGGAACTCCAGGCCCTTGGCCGTGTGCAGCGTCATCAGCGTGACGACGCCCGCGCCCTCGGTGTCCTCGTCGGGGATCTGGTCGGAGTCGGCGACGAGGGCGACCTGCTCCAGGAACTCGGCGAGCGTGCCCGGGTTCTCCCCGCGCTCCTGCTCGAACTCCAGCGCCACGGCGGCCAGTTCCTGGAGGTTCTCCACGCGGGTCTCGTCCTGCGGGTCGTTGGAAGCCTGCAACTCGGCGAGGTAGCCGGTGCGTTCGAGGACGGCCTCCAGGACGGTGGCCGGTCCGGCGCCGGACTCCACGACCGTCCGCAGGTCCTCCAGCAGCGCGTTGAAGCGCTTGACGGCGTTCACCGAGCGGGCCGCCATGCCGTACGCCTCGTCGACCCGGCGCAGCGCCTGCGGGAAGGTGATCTTCTCGCGCAGCGCCAACGCCTCGATCATCGCCTCGGCCCGCTCGCCGATGCCGCGCTTGGGCACGTTGAGGATGCGGCGCAGCGGCACGGAGTCCTCGGGGTTGGCCAGCACCCGCAGGTACGCCAGGACGTCGCGGACCTCCTTGCGCTCGTAGAAGCGCACGCCACCCACGACCCGGTACGGCAGCCCGACGCGGATGAAGACCTCCTCGAAGACGCGGGACTGCGCGTTGGTGCGGTAGAAGACCGCGACGTCGCCCGCCTTCGCCGTCCCCTCGTCCGTCAGCCGGTCGATCTCCTCGGCGACGAACTGCGCCTCGTCGTGCTCGGTGTCGGCGACGTAGCCGGTGATGGGGGCGCCGGCCCCGGCGTCGGTCCACAGGTTCTTCGGGCGGCGGTTCTCGTTCCGCTCGATGACGGCGTTGGCGGCGGAGAGGATGGTCTGCGTGGAGCGGTAGTTCTGCTCCAGCAGGACGGTGGTGGCGTCCGGGTAGTCCTCCTCGAACTGGAGGATGTTGCGGATGGTGGCGCCGCGGAACGCGTAGATCGACTGGTCGGCGTCGCCCACCACGCACAGCTCGGCGCGCCCGTCGCCGGCCGCGCCCCCGGCCTCCCCGTCCACTCCGACCAGTTCCCTGATCAGGGTGTACTGCGCGTGGTTGGTGTCCTGGTACTCGTCGACCAGGACGTGGCGGAAGCGGCGGCGGTAGTGCTCGGCGACGTCCGGGAACGCCTGGAGCAGGTGGACCGTCGTCATGATGAGGTCGTCGAAGTCCAGGGCGTTGGCCTCGCGCAGCCGCGCCTGGTACATCGCGTACGCCTCGGCGAGGGTCTTCTCGAACCCGTCGCTCGCCTGCGCCGCGAAGTCCTCCTCGTCGATCAGCTCGTTCTTCAGGTTGGAGATCTTGGCGCTGAACGACTTGGGCGGGAAGCGCTTGGGGTCGAGTTCCAGGTCGCGGCAGACGAGCGCCATCAGGCGCCGGGAGTCGGCGGCGTCGTAGATGGAGAAGCTGGAGGTGAAGCCGAGCTTCTTGCTCTCGCGGCGCAGGATGCGCACGCACGCGCTGTGGAAGGTCGAGACCCACATCGACTGCGCGCGGGGGCCGACCAGCTCCGCCACGCGCTCCTTCATCTCGCCCGCGGCCTTGTTGGTGAAGGTGATCGCGAGGATCTGCCCGGGGTGCACGCCGCGCGCGCCCAGCAGGTAGGCGATGCGGTGGGTGAGCACCCGGGTCTTGCCGGACCCGGCGCCCGCGACGATCAGCAGGGGCGAGCCGGTGTGCACCACCGCCGCGCGCTGCTGCTCGTTCAGGCCCTCCAGCAGCGTCGCGGGGTCGACGACGGGCCGTGCCGCGCCGTCCCGGTAGTGGGCGTCGTGTGCCCCACCGCCGGCGAAGGCGCCCGCGAAGAGGTCGTCCGGGACGTCTTCCTCCGGGTACGCGGACCGGTCGTCCGGCGGAGGCGGCGGCTCCTCGTCCCCGGAGGGTTCGAGGTCGGCCAGGAAACTGTCGTCGAAGAGGCTGCTCATCGTCGTACGAGTCTAGGCCGCCCGGTCCCCCGAGGGGCGGCCCGCTCATAGGATGACCGCCATGACCGATGCCCCCGCCCCCCGCCCCCGCCCCGGTTCCGAGCTGCGAGCCGGTCACGCCGACCGCGACGCGGTGGTCGAGCGGCTGCGCGAGGCGGCCGGCGACGGCCGGATCGACCTGGAGGAGCTGGAGGAGCGGATCGAGAAGGCCCTCACCGCCAAGACGTACGGCGAGCTGGCGGCCCTGACCGCGGACCTGCCCGCCCCGGACGCGCCGGCCCCGTCGGCGGGGCCGGAGGAGACGCTCGTCCTCAAGACGATCGCCGGGCACATCCGGCAGGACGGCCACTGGGTGGTGCCGCCGCGGATCGTCGCCAGGAGCGGCATGGGGCACATCAGGCTCGACTTCACGCAGGCCGAGTGCCGGCACCGCGAGGTGTGGCTGGAGGTCGACGCGGGGGTGGGCGAGATCAGGGTCGTCGTGCCGCGGGGCTGGTCGGTGCGGACCCACGACCTGAGCGTCGGGTTCGGCACCGTGCGGAACCGGGCCTCCGCCCCGCCCGCGCCCGGTATGCCGGTGCTGCGGATCACCGGCAGCTCCAAGGCGGGGACGGTCGTGGTGCGCCACCCCTTCCGCCGGCCCGGCCGCTCCCGCGACTGACCCGGCCGGCGCCCGGGCCCCGGCGGCGGCCGCGGTGGTCGCCGGCTTCCCGACGTGACGCGTCCGAACCGGTTGACAACGGACCGATGACGAAGCCCGTAGGACGACCTTCCGCCCGCCACGCGCCCGAGCCGGGCGCTCGGGTGCGCTACGAGTCCGTCGACCACATGCCGTTCCCCAGCGCGGTCCGCCCGGCCTGATCCACGGCGGCCGGGCGGAGAGGGCGGGTGGAGGGTGTGGGCGGCGGGAGTGCGGACGGGCGCCGGGCCGGCGCCCGCACCCGTCCGGGACGACCGGGACCGACGACCGGGATCAGGTCCACATGGTCGCGATGAAGATGTTGGCGATGGTCAGCAGGCCGACGGTGCCGAAGAGCGGGGCGGGGACCCTCTCCTCGTCCCGCTTGACGTAGACCAGGCCGAGGATCACCACCAGGACGGCCAGCTTCACACCTATCTTGATGTGGTTGACCGTCTGGCCGTCGGCCTCGTTCAACCCGACCAGGGCCACACCCGTCACGAGCATGGTGAGGGCGCCGTGCAGCATGGCCGGGTGGATGCGGGCCTCGCCGGCGCCCATCGCCTTCATCTGGGTCATGAAGCCGCCGAGCAGGGCGCCGATGCCGACGATGTGCAGGCCGACGAAGAAATGGGTGAGTACCTCCATGGGACGCGAGCGTAGTCGGGCACGCGTCCGGCCCCGGTGGGCAGGGGTCCGTCTCCTTCCTCCCTCTTCCCCTCGTCTTGTTGTCCACATGCTCTGAGATGTAGTACTTCTTATACATGAGCGAGCAGGTGCACAACAGGTTGTCCGTGGTGCGTGCGGAGCGGAAGGTCTCCCGTCGACAACTGGCGGAGGCGGTCGGCGCCCACTACCAGACCATCGGCTACATCGAGCGCGGCGAGTACAACCCGAGCCTGTACCTGGCCTTGCGGATCGCCGCCTTCTTCGACCTGCCGGTGGAGGCGCTGTTCTCGCTGGAGCCGTTCAGCCCGCTCACCGACGAGGTCTACGGGAGGAAGCGAGCATGAAGGACACGACGCGCTACGACCAGCGCATGCTGAGGCTGATGAACGACCCGCGCCACCAGGGCGTCCACGCCACCCGGGCGCGGCGCCGCGGTCTCGTCGCCGTCCACGTCGCCCTGACGGCCGCCTGGCTGACGGCCCTGCTGTCCCTGTCCGACCACGGTCTGCCCGCGCTCGCCGTGCTGGCCGTGGTGACCGCGGCGTGGTGCGTGGTCACCGGAATGCTCAACCTCGCCACCCGAGGACTGCTGGAACTGCGCGCCCGAGTGCTGGACGAGCGGCAGCTCGCCGAGCGCGGGCGGGCCTTCGTCCTCGCGCACCGGACCTTCCTCGCGCTCCAACTCGCCGCGCTGCTCTGGGTGTTCCTCGCCCATGGCGACGGAGACGGACAGGTCTCCGTCCGGACCCTGACCGGGACGGTCGTCGTCCTGCTGGCGACGCACTGGCTGCTGCCCCTGTGGTCCGCCGCCCTGCTCACGCGGGACGCCCCGGCCGAGGACGACTGACGCGGGCCCGCGCCCTCCCGCGGGACGGCCGTCGCGGTTCACTCGTCCGGGTAACGGACACGCGGCGGCACCCGCCGCACCACCACCGGGGATCGGTTCCCACCGGTCGGAACCGCCGCCCGGACCCCCTCCCCGTAGGGCACAATTCCCTCCCACTGCCGGTGTGTTGGCGGCTCGGGGAGAGCCGGGGAGAGGTGGGTCGATCGGTGGCCGGGGACACGGCACGGGACGGTACGGCGGGAACGCCGCCGGCGGGCGGTCCCGCGGGGCCGGCCGGAGCGCCGCGGGAGGCCGCGGCGACCGGGCACGGCGGAGGGTGCGCCTGCGCCGGCTGCCCGCACGGCGTGAAGGAGAACCGGCGCCGCGCGCTCGCCGAGTTCCGGCGGCGGCGCGACGAACTCGCGGCGGGCGACGGCGTGCCCGCCGCGCTCGCCCACTCCCCCGGCGCGTCCCGCCAGTGGGTCTCCGACGAACTGGCCCAGGCGGCGCGCGTCCTCGCCGAGCGCACCCGCGCCGAGGGCGACCTCTGGGTGGGCGGGCTGTGGCGGCCCACCGTCGTCGCCGTCTGGGGCGCGGTCGTCGTGCTGCTGATCGGCCAGGCGCTCACCGCGGCGTTCGGCGCGGGCTGGACGGTCGCGCGGACGGCCGGGCTGCTCGCCGCGCTGATCGCCGCCTGTCTGCTGAGCGCGGCGGCCCGGACGCACCGAGCGCGCGGCGGCGTGTCGGCGCCGATCGTCGGCGAGGACAACCGGCTGTCCACCTCCCGTACGGTCGCCGCCGCCTGGGTGCTGCTGGTCTGCTACGCCGTGCTGGTGCTCGCCCTGGAGTCGGCACTGGCCTCCGACGCGGACGCCCGGCGCCGGCTGCTCGCGGGCCTGGACCTCCAGCGCGGCGCCGGGCTGCTGACCGTCCTCGCCCTCACCTGCGCGGTGGCCGTCGTCGTACGGCGGACCGTGGCGCTGCGGGTGCGGGCGCAGCGGCTGCAGAAGGTGCGCGCCGACCGGCCGCGCGCCGCCGACCTGCTCACCGACGACAGCGGCCGCGGCGCCTTCGCGGACGTGCAGTACGTGCTGGTGAGCTCGGTCGCGCTGGTCTTCGCGGCGGTGCGGCTGGGCCGCCGCCCCGACCAACTGCCGGACCTGCCGTGGGGGTTGACGCTGCTGGTGGTGGTCTCGGCCCTGACGTACCTGGCCGGGAAGTACGCCGAGGGCGGCCGTCCCGTCATCCTGTCGATCGTCCGCTCCCGCGAGGTCGGCGACCTGGACGCGCCGATCCGCACCGGCGACGACATCGAGATCCGCGGTTCCGGCTTCGTGCCGCCGGGCGCGGAGGAACCGGACCGGCTGGCGCGGACGACGGTCCGCATGGGAGCCGTCCACGTCCACGTGCCGCTGGTCCCGGTCCCCGGCGGGTTCGCCAACCCGACCGACACCGTGCTCACCGTCCCCGTGCCGGTGGACGTCGAGCCCGGCCGGGTCGAGGTGCAGGTGATCACCGCGGCGGGCGTCGAGACCAACCGCTACTCCATCGACGTCCTGGACTGACCGCCGGCTGAACGCTCCCCGCCTCCTCCTCGTACTGCGTTCACAGGGACGTTCACAGGGACGTTCACAGGGACACCGGGCGGAGGAACGGGAAGAATCCCGCTCCGAGACCGGGCACGCGCGGAAAGAGGTGGGGACGGATGGCTCCGGAACATCGTGCGAGGGACCGCGGACCGTCGTGGGCCGGGACCGCGGAGCCGGACGGTCCGCCCGACGGCCCGCGCGAGAGGGCCGCGCGCCACGCGCTGCTGCCGCTGCGGCTGTTCCTCGGCGTCACCTTCCTCTACGCCGGGATCGACAAGCTCACCACCGAGGGCTTCATCGCCGCCGAGGGGCCGGGTTCCCTCGGCGAGTTGCTCGGCAGCATCCAGGGGGCCGCCGCGCCGTGGCTGATCGACCTGGCGTCGAGCGACCCCGTGGTCTTCGGCTACGCCGTCTCGCTGGGCGAGGCGGCCGTCGGCCTGGGCGCCCTGGTCGGACTGTGGACGCGCCTGGCGGCGCTCGGCGGGGCGCTGATCTCGCTCTCCCTCTGGCTGACGATCAGTTGGAACGTCGGGCCGTACTACTACAGCCAGGACCTGGCCTATCTGATGGCCTGGACCCCGCTGCTCCTGGCGGGGGCGCCGACGTTCTCGCTGGACGCGTCCGCGGCGGCCCGGCGCCGCCGCGGCGACGGGTTCTCCGACTTCTCCGACTAGCCCCGACCGGGGCTCCGGTCGACGAGGCCGGGCCTCCGGTGGGGGATCCGGAGGCCCGGCGGGATCGGGTGCGGGGGACACCCGTCGCCGACGCCCGGGGACGCCGACGACGACTCGACTCGTGCGTCACTCGTGGGTCGACCGGTGGGTCACTTGTAGGTGATGTCGGACTCGGAGTAGAGGCAGTGCTTGCCGTCCGGGCCGCTGCCGACCTTGGTCGGCTCCTTGCCGCTGCTGTTGCCCTTGTAGGTCTCGCACGGCGTGATCCTCTTCTTGGGGTCGCCGACGATCGTGACCTTCCGCAGCGTGGCGGTGTCGCCGTAGTTGCCGTTGACGCCGACCAGGGACTTGCCCGGCGCGGTGACCGTCACGCCCTCGACGACGACGTGACGCGTGTACTGCTTCGAGCAGTTGCCGCAGGCGCGCACCAGCTTGCCGAAGTCGGACACGTCGAAGTTCGAGACCTTCAGGGTGCCCGCGCCGTTGAACTGGAAGACCTTGTCGTCGGCCTTGCGGGCGCCGCCGCCGGTGACGGTGTACGTCGCGGAGGAGGAGGTGCCCTTGAAGGTGGCGGCGTCCTCGCCGACGTCCTCCCACCACACGTTCTGCAGGGTGCAACTGCCCGCGCAGTGCACGCCGTCGGCGGCGGGGGCGCCGAGGACGACGTTCTTCAGGACGGCGCCGTCCTCGAGCTTGAAGATCGGGTCCTGGCCCTCGTCCTGGCCGTCGCCGCCCAGTTCGCCGCTGCCGTGGAACCGCTTCATGCCGCCGTCGTAGGTGCCCGAGACCTCGATGGTGGAGGAGACGGCCTCGGTCCCCTTGGCGGTGGGCCACGTGACGGCCGCGCCCGCCGACGACGTCAGCACGGCGCCGGTGGCGACCGTCGCCCCCGTCACGGCGGTGGCGACCAGCGCGCCGATGGCGCGCCGGCGGGTCGACCGCCTCCGGTGGCTGCCGCGCTGATGGGTTCTCAATTTCATGGACGGTCTCGTCTTTCGTGGGGGTGTACGTGCGCCCCTTGGTTGCCGCCGCCGCGCGGAAGGTTGCCGCCGGTCGGGGAATTCCTCGCGGAATTCCTGGCGCCGCGGGTCCTCGGGGCGTCGTCCGACCGCTTACGCAACAACGTTGCGCAAGCGGTTACCATGCCCATCGCCCTCGTCGGGCACGCGCACTTCACACGGAGGCTCGCCATGGTCCTGGACGACGCGTCCGCCGAGTTCCACGAGTTCTTCGAGCGCCACCACACCGAACTCGCCCGGCTCGCCCACCTGTTGACGGGCGAGACGGACGCCGCCGACGACCTGGCCGCCGACGCCCTGGTGGAGATCTGGCACCGCTGGGACCGGGTGCGCGGCGCCGACCATCCGGTCGCCTACGCCCGCGGCGTCGTCGCCAACATGGCCCGCGCCCGCATCCGCAGCACGGTGCGCGAGAGACGCCGCCTCGACCTGTTCCGGCTCCACCGGCCCGACCGGGTCCACGACCCGGACGTCGCGGCCGTCGTGGACGTCCGGGCGGCCCTGGCCCGTCTGCCCTTCCGCAAGCGCGCCTGCGTCGTGCTGCGCTACGCCTTCGACCTGTCCGAGAAGGACACGGCGCTCGCCCTGGGCGTGTCGGTGGGTACGGTCAAGAGTCAGACCTCCAAGGGCGTGGCGGAGCTGCGTCGATTGCTGGGCACACGGGCCGCCGACGAACTGACGGGGAGGAGGCGCTGATGGACGACCGCCTGCACGGACTGCTGCGGGAGGCCGCCGAGGCCCACCGGCCGGACGGCGCACGGATGTACGCGCGGGTGCGGCACGGCATGGCCGCCGGGGCGGAGCGAGGCCGCGGTCGCCCGTGGGCGTCCGGCCTGTCCCGGTCCCGGCCCCGGATCGCCCTCGCCGCGCTCGTGGCGACCGCGCTGCTCCTCGCCGGCGTCCACACCGTCACCTCCCTGGTGCGGGAGGGCGGACCGGCCGAGGAGGTGGCCACCGCCCCGCTCCCTCCGCCGCCGGACCCGTCCGCGGACGCGCCGGGCGGCGGCCCGTCCACCGGCGGGGAGCGCGTGGCGAGCGGGCCGCTGTGGGCCGAGGGCTCCGTCGACCCCCACAGCCACGACTACTGGGCGCAGAGCAACCTCACCCTCGGCACCCGCGAGACCCTCACCGCGCTCACCGTCGAGGTGCGGATCGCCCGGACCGGCGGGGTGCGGAGCACCGGCCACTGGAGGACCCTGCCCGCGTCCCACTTCACCGTCGCCACGCGCGAGACGGACGACGCGCTGGTCTACCGCTGGACCCTGAAGGAGGGGCGGACCGTCCCGCCCGGGGAGCACGTCTTCGCGGTCCAGTACGACCACGCGGCCGGCGCGCGCGACGTCGGACGCGACGCCTACACCGCGACCGGCACGGCGGCGGACGGCGAGCACACGGTCCGCGGTTCCTTCCGGGGCTCGTCCGGGTGAGCTCCGGCGGGGCGGGGCCGCGAGGGGGCCGGGGAGGGGGTTCTAGACTGCCGACGTCAGCCCCGCACCGAGGAGTCCCCATGCCTTCCGTCCCCTCGCCGGCCGGATCCGCCCGGCGGCAGCGCGACGCGGCGCGCACCCGGGCCGACATCCTCGACGTGGCGACGGCGGAGTTCGCGCGGCTGGGGTACACGGGGGCGCGGATCGACGAGATCGCGGCGCGCACCCGCACCACCAAGCGGATGATCTATTACTACTTCGGCAGCAAGGAACGGCTCTTCACCGAGGTGCTGGAGCGGGCCTACGCGGTCATCCGGGAGCAGGAGCAGCGGCTGGACGTGGGGCACCTGGACCCGGTGTCCGCCATCCGGCGCCTGGCCGAGCTGACCTTCGACCACCACGAGGCGCACCCGGACTTCATCCGGCTGGTCAGCATCGAGAACATCCACGAGGCGGAGCACATCCGCGCCTCCGCCGCGCTGGCCGAGCTGAGCTCCCCGGCGATCGAGGTCATCGGCCGCATCCTGGACGAGGGCCGGGCCCAGGGGGTCTTCACCGCGGACGTGGACGCCGTGGACCTCCACGCGCTGATCAGCTCGTTCTGCTTCTTCCGGGTGGCGAACCGGCACACCTTCGGCGCGCTGTTCGGGCGCGACCTCACCGCCGAGGACCGGCGGGAGGAGTACCGCACCATGCTGGGCGACATGGTGATCGCCTATCTGACCGGGAAGGGCGCCGGACGGGACGCCGGTAGGACCGCCGGGCAGGACGCCGGGCGGGGCTGAGCCCCGGCGGGACGCGCGGACGGCGCCGGGCGCCCCGTCCGCCGTCACGCGTCCGTCACCGGTCCGTCGCGCCGCGACGTCGCCCGAGACACCGCCCGAGACGCCGTCCGAGACGTCGCGCCGCGAAGTCGTCCGAGGAGTTTCCTCCGGATCTCTTGACACACACCCGTGGCCGTTTCACGATCCTTCCACGCTAATTAACCATCTGGTTCGTTACCAGCGGACGGCGATCCCGTCCCGATGGCGCCCCTTGCCCCTACGTACCCTTTCCCCGTCCGTCCGGCGTGCCCCCGCACATCCGCCGGCGGGCCCCGTCCCCAAGGAGCCGCATGTCCGCTCGGCCGCCCCAGCCTCCGACGCACCCACCCGCCTCCGGGGGGAAGCCCCGCAAGGCCGCCATCGCCGCCTGGGCGGGGAGCGCGCTGGAGTACTACGACTTCTTCATCTACGGATCGGCCGCCGCGCTGGTCTTCCCCCACGTCTTCTTCTCCCCGGACGACCCGGCCACCGCCACGCTGATCTCGCTGGCCAGCTTCGGCGTGGCCTACGCCGCCCGCCCGCTGGGCGCCCTGGTCCTCGGGCACTTCGGCGACCGCCTGGGCCGGCGGAAGATCATGGTCTTCACCCTGATCCTGATGGGGCTCTCCACGTTCCTGATCGGCTGTCTGCCCACCTACGCGCAGGTGGGCACGGCGGCCCCGGTGCTGCTGGTGCTGATGCGCGTCCTGCAGGGCCTGTCGGCGGCCGGCGAGCAGGCGAGCGCCAACTCCATGACCCTGGAGCACGCGCCCGAGCACCGGCGGGGCTACTACACGAGCTTCACCCTCAGCGGCACGCAGGCCGGCCAGATCCTCGCCACGCTGGTCTTCATCCCGGTCGCCGCCCTGCCCGAGGAGCAGCTCCACACCTGGGGCTGGCGCATCCCGTTCCTCCTCAGCTTCTTCGTCACCGTGGTGGGCCTGGTGCTCCGGCGCAAGCTGGACGAGACGCCCGTGTTCGAGCGGACCTCGGCCACCGAGGGCGTGGCCCGGCTGCCCCTGGCCGACCTGCTGCGGCACCACTGGGCCGACGTGCTGCGGGTGGTGGCCGCGGCCCTCATCGCCACGGTCTCCACGATCTTCACGGTGTGGGCGCTGTCCTACGCCACCAGCGACGCCGTGGGGCTGAGCAAGACGGCCATGCTGTGGTCCGGCGTCGCGGCCAACGTGGTGGCGCTCGGGGCCATCCCGCTGTGGGCGCGGCTGTCGGACCGGATCGGCCGCAAACCCGTCTTCCTGATCGGCAGCCTCGGGTCCGGTGTGATGGTCTTCGTCTACCTCTGGGCCGTCTCCACCGGCAGCGCCGCCCTCGTCCTCGTGACCGGCATCCTCTTCTTCGGCGTCGTCTACAGCGCGGCCAACGGCATCTGGCCCGCGTTCTACGGGGAGATGTTCGGCACCCGGGTCCGCCTCTCCGGCATGGCCGTCGGCACCCAGATCGGCTTCGCGGTGGCGGGCTTCGCCGTCTCCTTCGCCGAGCGGATCGCCGGGCCGGACGGCGAGAACTGGCTCGGCGTCGCCGTCTTCACCGCGGTCTTCTGCCTCGTCGCCTCCGCGGCGGCGCTGACCGCGAAGGAGACCTTCCGGACCCCGACCGTCGACCTCGGCGCCGAGCGGACCGACCGGGCCCCCGCCGAACGGCCGGTCCCGACCACCGTCGGCTGACCCCTCCCCTTCGGTGGAGGTGCCCTCCGGGGCACCTCCACCCTGGTTAACTAACCAGTTCGTACGTTAATCTGGCGCCACCATGACACCTCCCCGCCCCGCACCGCCCCGCCCCGTGCTGGTCCTCAACGGGCCGAACCTCGACCTGCTCGGCACCCGCGAGCCCCACCTCTACGGCCCCCACACCCTCGCCGACGTCGAGCGCCTCTGCCGCACCACCGCCCACACCCTGGGACTCGCGGCCGACGTGCGCCAGTCCAACCACGAGGGCGTCCTGATCGACGCGGTGCACGAGGCCCGTACGGCGCACCGCGGCATCGTGATCAACCCGGCGGCGTACTCCCACACCTCGATCGCCCTGCGGGACGCCCTCGCGGCGGTCGGACTCCCCGTCGTCGAGGTCCACCTCACCAACATCCACCGGCGCGAGCCCTTCCGGCACCACTCCCACGTCTCCGCGGTCGCCGACGCGGTGGTGTGCGGCGCCGGGGTCCACGGATACGTCCTCGCGCTGACCCACCTCGCCCACCTGCTCGACGCAGACGGACACGCAGACGGACACGGAGACGGAGACCGGTGACCATGACCTCCTACCTCACGGGCCTGATCGGCGCCGGCATCGGCCCCTCCCTCAGCCCCGCGCTCCACGAGCGCGAGGCCGACCGCCACGGACTGCGCCTGCTCTACCGCACCCTGGACATCGACGTGCTGGGCGTCGCCCCCGCCGCGGTGGGCGAGCTGGTCCGGGCCGCCAGGACGCTCGGATTCGACGGCCTCAACATCACCCACCCCTGCAAGCAGCTCGTGATCGAGCACCTGGACGAGCTCGCGCCCGAGGCCGCCACCCTGGGCGCCGTCAACACCGTCGTCTTCCGCGACGGCCGGGCGATCGGCCACAACACCGACGTCACCGGCTTCGCCCAGTCCTTCGCCCGCGGCCTGCCCGGCGCGGCCACCGGCTCCGTCGTCCAGCTCGGCGCCGGCGGGGCCGGGGCCGCCGTGGCCCACGCCCTGCTCACCCTGGGCACCGACCGGCTCACCGTCGTCGACACCGACCCCTCCCGCGCCGGCGCCCTCGCCGACTCCCTCACCGCCCACTTCGGGACCGGTCGCGCCGCCGCCGCGCCCCCGCGCGACCTGCCCGCCCTGCTGCCGGACGCCGACGGGCTGGTGCACGCCACCCCCACCGGCATGGCCGCCCACCCCGGCCTCCCCCTGCCCGCCTCCCTCCTGGGCCCGCACCTGTGGGTGGCCGAGGTCGTCTACCGCCCCCTGGAGACGGAGCTGCTGCGCGCCGCCGACGCCGCGGGCTGCCGCACCCTGGACGGGGGAGGGATGGCCGTCTTCCAGGCCGTCGACGCCTTCCGCCTGTTCACCGGCCGCGAGCCCCACGTGGAGGACATGCTCCGCGACTTCGCCGACCTCGCCGCCGCCCCCGTCCGCTGAGGAGCACCCCCATGCGCAAGTCCATCGCCACGGTCTGCCTCAGCGGCTCCCTCTCGGAGAAGATCGACGCCGCCGCGGCGGCCGGCTTCGACGGCCTGGAGATCTTCGAGCCCGACCTGACCGGCAGCCCCCTGAGCCCCGAGGAGATCCGCGACCGCGTCGCCGAACTGGGCCTGACCATCGACCTGTTCCAGCCCTTCCGCGACGTCGAGACCGTCTCCCCCCGAGCGTTCGAGGACACCCTGCGCCGCGCCGAGCACAAGTTCGCGCTGATGCGGCGCCTGGGCGTCGACCTGATGCTGGTGTGCTCCAGCGTCTCCCCCGACGCCCCCGAGGACGACGCCGTCACCGCCGACCAGCTCCGCCGGCTCGCCGAACGCGCCCAGGACCACGGCGTCCGCATCGCCTACGAGGCGCTCGCCTGGGGACGCCGCGTCCACACCTACGACCACGCCTGGCGCGTGGTGGAGCGGGCGGACCACCCCGCCCTCGGCACCTGCCTGGACAGCTTCCACATCTTCTCGCGCGGCTCCGACCCCGCCGGCATCGAGCGGATTCCGGGCGAGAAGATCTTCTTCCTCCAGCTCGCCGACGCCCCCGCGCTGGGGATGGACGTCCTCCAGTGGAGCCGCCACTACCGGTGCTTCCCCGGCCAGGGGAGCTTCGACGTCGCCGCCCTGGTGCGCCACGCCGTCCGCGCCGGCTACACCGGTCCGCTCTCCCTGGAGGTGTTCAACGACGTCTTCCGCCAGGCCGACGCCGCGCGCACCGCCGTCGACGCCATGCGCTCGCTGATCGCCCTGGAGGAGGACGCCGGTCTCGCCGTCCTCCCCACTCCCCCGGCCCCCACCGGCTTCGCCTTCGCCGAGCTGTCCGCCCACGACACCGGGCCCCTGCGCGCCCTGCTCGGCGCGCTGGGCTTCGCCCGCACCGGCCGCCACGCGCACAAGCCCGTGGAGCTGTGGGAGCAGGGGGACGCCCGCGTCCTGCTCAACACCTCCGGCGCCGACCGCCGGGAGGGCCCCGCCCTCGCCGCGATCGGCCTGGAGACGCCCGACCCGGCCGCGTCCGTGCGGCGCGCCGAGGCCCT
The DNA here is from genome assembly GCF_039533145.1 of Streptomyces macrosporus. Taxonomy (NCBI): domain Bacteria; kingdom Bacillati; phylum Actinomycetota; class Actinomycetes; order Kitasatosporales; family Streptomycetaceae; genus Streptomyces; species Streptomyces macrosporus. The sequence continues at coordinate 121,321 of NZ_BAAASZ010000027.1, read as the reverse complement.
GGCCTCGCCCGTCCTGCCGCGCCGGCGGGCCGCCGACGACGTGCCCCTGGACGCCGTGGCCGCCCCCGACGGCACCGCGCTGTTCTTCTGCCGCACCGGCCACGACGACCATCCGGACTGGCGGACCGACTTCCGTCCCCTCACCGCGCCCGCCCCCGCCGCGTCGCCGACCGGGGTGACCGGGATCGACCACATCGCGCTCACCCAGCCCTGGCACCACTTCGACGAGGCGTCCCTCTTCTACCGGAGCGTGCTCGGCCTGGAGACCGACCCGAGCCTCGACGTGCCCGACCCCTACGGCCTGTTCCGCAGCCGGGCCGTCCACCGCCCCGGATCCGGACTGCGCCTCGCCCTCAACGTCGCCCCCGCGCCGGGCGACCTGGAGGAGCGCCCCCAGCACATCGCCCTGGCCACGGACGACATCGTCGCCACCGTGCGCGCCGCCCGGAACGCCGGGGCGGCCCTGCTGCCCATCCCCGCCAACTACCACGACGACCTCGCGTCCCGCCACGCGCTCGACCCCGAACTCCTCGCCACGCTCCGCGAGTCGGGCATCCTCTACGACCGCGACGAGGCGGGCGAGTTCTTCCACTGCTACACGGCGACCGTCGGCCGGGTGTTCTTCGAGATCGTCCAGCGCACCGGCGGGTACGGCGGGTACGGCGCCCCCAACGCCCCCGTCCGCCTCGCCGCCCAGCGCACCGCGTCGGGCCTCCACCCCTGACCGCCGGCGCACGCCCCTCGGGGCGTGCGCCGGGCGAGGTGCGTGACGTGCGCCGGGGCGATGCCCGGCGGCAGTCGGGCCGGCTCGGAGGCGCGGCGCCTCAGCGTCCCTCCCCCGGGTGCCGCACGACCGTGGCCTGCCCCACGCCGACGTGCAGCCGCAGTTCCAGGGTGCCGTCGGGGGCGCCGCCGCCCGCCGGGGGCAGGGTCCGCCGGTCGCTCAGGCCGATGCCGCCGCCGTGCCCCGTGCTCCGCTCCGCGCCGGTGCCGGGCCGCTGGTGGAGCTGGTAGCCGCCGACCCCCACCTCGACGGCCACCTCGACCTCGACGTCGTCGGGCACGACGACCCGCGCCTCGCCGGCGCCCACGTCCACGGTCGTGCGGACGGTGCGTCCCTCCTCGAACTCCACCTCGGACAGGTCGAGCGTGGCCGAGCCGGTGCCCACGTCGTACCGCCTGTCGATCCCGTCGACCGCGGCCGGGCGCCAGTGGGCGTCGGCCCACTCGGTGGTGATGTCCCTCGGCAGCGCCAGGGCGCCGGCCAGCAGCGCACCGGTGCACACGATCGCGGTGACCGTGCCGCCGCCCACCCGTCCGTGGAAGACGCCGACGGCCGTGCCCAGCCCGAAGACGCCCAGCGCGCAGCCGAGGCCGACGGCCAGCGCGGGGCCCAGCGGCTGCGTGGGCCAGGCCACGGCCGTGCCGACCACGGCGGCGACCGTCGCGAGGAGGAAGACCAGGCCGCCGATGGAGGTCCGCCCGCGCGGCGCGGCGGACGGCCGGGCCCCCGGCCCGTCCTCCCGCCCCGCCCCCCGGGGGGCGGGGGCGGACGACATGTCCTCCGGCCCCCACAGGTAGCCGGTGTCGTACGGCCTGCCGTCCTGCCCGTCCTTGGTCAGCGGCTCGCGCCACCACGACGGCCCGGCCGGGGCGGGCGGGGCCTTCGTCTCGGGGGGCGCGTCGGCGACGACCTGGGCCGTCACCGGGTCCACCGGCCTGCCCTCGGCCTCGCCGGCCGTCGCGCGGCGCCGCTGCCGCGACCAGTGGGCGGCACCGACCAGGGCCCCGACGAGCATCAGGGAGAACGTCTGCGTGCCGCCGTTGTCGCGCCCGAGCGAGGTGAGGAAGAGTCCGCAGCCGACGAGCGCGCACAGCACGGCGCTCAGCCCGGTGCCCTCCACCCGGCCCGACAGCAGCCGCCGCCCCTCGTTCTCGTCCTCGCCCTCCAGCGGGACGAGCAGCCAGGCGAAGCCGTAGAGGAACAGGCCGAGGCCGCCGACGACCGACAGCACGACCAGCGGCACCCGGAAGATCACCGGGTCGAGGTCGTAGTGGCGGCCCAGACCGCCGCACACCCCGGCGACGACCTTGTGCCGGCGGCTGCGGACGAGCCGTGCTCCGACCTCCGGCTCCTGCGCGGACTCGCCGACGGGCGGCTGGGCGTCTCTCATGGGGTCCATGGTGACGCGCCGGTGACCCGGCGGACATCGGGGGGCGACCCGGAGGCGTCCCTGAGTTCTCGGGGGCGGATCAGGGGCCGTCCCTGATGTTCCCGGCGGTGCGTCCGTGTGACGATCGGAGCATGACCACCGCCGCTCCTCCCCCTGCCGTCGAGTCCCCGCCGTTGCGAAGGCTCTACCGCAGCGCCGAGGGGCGGCTGCTCGGCGGTGTCGCGCGCGGACTGGCCGGGCATCTGGGGGTGCCCGTCTCCTGGGTGCGGATCGCCTTCATCGCCCTGTTCATGGCCAACGGCCTGGGCAGCCTGCTGTACGCCGCCTTCTGGTTCGTGGTGCCGCTGGGCACGAGCGGGGTGGAGGCCACCGCCAAGACCGGTCCCGAGGGGAGGCGGCGGAGCGTCGGCAGACCCGACAAGGGCCAGGTCCTCGCCCTGCTGGCCCTGTGCGGGGCGGTGGTGGTGCTCGGCGTCAACCTCCAGTTCGGCGCGGCCAACGCCTATGTGTGGCCCCTGCTCGTCGCCGGCGTCGGCGTCGTCGTCGTCTGGCGGCAGGCGGACGACTCCCGCCGCGCCCGCTGGGCGGAGATCAGCCGCCGCAGGCGGCTGCTGCCCATCGCGCGCAGCGCGGCAGGGGCGCTGCTGGTCGGCCTGGGGATCACCGGTTTCGCCGTCACCCAGGGCCTGGGGCCGCACCTGGGCACGGTCCTCCAGGCGTCGCTGGCCGTCCTGGTCGGCATCGCGCTGCTGGCCGGCCCGTACCTGGTCCGCCTGGTGCAGGACCTGTCGGAGGAGCGGCTGATGCGCATCCGCGCCCAGGAGCGCGCCGAGGTGGCCGCGCACGTCCACGACTCCGTCCTCCACACCCTCACCCTGATCCAGCGCAACGCCGACAACCCGCGCGAGGTGGCCCGCCTCGCCCGCGCCCAGGAGCGCGAGCTGCGGGCCTGGCTCTACAGGCCGACGGGCACGGGCAAGGACGAGGAGGAGGAGCCGGACACCCTGGCCGAGGCCGTGCGGAAGGCGGCGGCCGAGGTGGAGGACCACCACGGGGTGCCGGTGGAGGTGGTGTGCGTCGGCGACTGCCCGCTGGACGAGAGACTGGGAGCGCAGCTCCAGGCCGCGCGGGAGGCGATGGTCAACGCCGCCAAGTACGGTGGCGAGGGCGGCCCGGTGCAGGTCTTCGCGGAGGTCGAGGGCCGTACGGTCTTCGTCTCCGTACGGGACCACGGCCCCGGCTTCGACCTGGACTCGGTGCCCGCCGACCGGATGGGCGTGAGGGAGTCCATCATCGGCCGGATGCGGCGCAACGGGGGCACGGCCGTCCTGCGCGCCGCGCCGGACGGCGGCACGGTGGTGGAGTTGGAGACGGAGAGGGCGGAAGCATGAGCGACGAACAACGCCGGGCCCGGGTGGTCCTGGTCGACGACCACCGGATGTTCCGCACGGGCGTCCAGGCGGAGATCGGGAACACCGCGGAGACCGGGGTCGAGGTCGTCGGCGAGGCCGCCGACGTGGACCAGGCGGTCTCCGTCATCGCGGCCACCCGGCCCGACGTCGTCCTGCTGGACGTCCACCTGCCCGGCGGCGGCGGGGTGGAGGTGCTGCGGCGCAGCGCCGCGCTGATGTCCGACCCCGAGCACCCGGTGCGCTTCCTGGCCCTGTCCGTCTCGGACGCGGCCGAGGACGTCATCGGCGTCATCCGCGGCGGCGCCCGCGGCTACGTCACCAAGACGATCACCGGCGCCGACCTGATCGACGCGGTCTTCCGCGTCGCCGAGGGCGACGCGGTGTTCTCCCCCCGCCTGGCGGGCTTCGTCCTGGACGCCTTCGCCTCCACCGACGCCCCGCCGGTGGACGAGGACCTGGACCGCCTCACCCAGCGCGAGCGCGAGGTGCTGCGCCTGATCGCGCGCGGCTACGCCTACAAGGAGATCGCCAAGCAGCTGTTCATCTCGGTGAAGACGGTCGAGAGCCACGTCTCGGCGGTGCTGCGCAAGCTCCAGCTCTCCAACCGCCACGAGCTCACCCGCTGGGCGACCGCGCGCCGCCTGGTGTGACGCGCGGTCGTGCCCGCCGTTCCGTCCGCCGCACCGGGCCGGGGCTCCCGCCCGCGGCCGTGCGACGGCCTCACATCCGGTCGATCGCGGTGAGGTCGATGTCGACGGCGAACGGGACCGCGAGGGTCAGCCGGTCCCGGTGGACGCCCGTCTCCGTGTACGCGCCGGTGGCCGGGTCGAGTTCGTGGACGTGGACGACCGGGCGGCGGCGCGCCCCCTCCTCCACCCGCCAGAAGTGCGGGATGCCCGCCCGCGCGTAGAGCTGCGGTTTGCGCTCGCGGTCGCGGATCGCCGAGTCGGGGGCGACCGTCTCCACGACCAGGACGACGTCCCGGGCCGCGTAGCGGTTGGTCTCCAGGCCCGTGACGGCTTCCGCCCGGGCCACCAGCACGTCCGGTTCCGGCGCCTGCCCCGGCCCCAGGACGACGATCATCTCCCGCCGCACCCGCAGCGACGCGGGACAGGTGCGGCGCAGTCCGTCCGCCAGGAGCGCATTGGTCAGGGAGTGGTACGCGCTCTGCCGGGCGCGGAAGACGAGGCCGCCGTCGACGAGCTGGGTGTGGGACGGGAGTTCGGGCAGGCGGAAGAGGTCGTCGACCGTGAAGCCGCGGTACGGGGGCCGCAGCCACTCGGGGAACGGTTCGTCGTCGATGCCGTTCACGCTGTCCAGATCGTCCATGTCGCCATCGTGATCACGTTCCGTCGGGCGGCTCACCGGAAATGTCCGTTCCGCCGCTCTCACGAGTGAACAACGGCAAGGAGGTTGACGGATGGGCGCGCCACCGCCGGGCCGGGCCCCACCCCGTCCGGCGCGTGGGTCCGTCCGGGCGGCGTCCCGTCCCCTTCTCGACCCGACCCGCCAGAAGTGCGGGATGCCGGCCTCCGCGTAGAGCTGTGGCTCGCGCTTGCGGTCGCGCTCCTCCGAGTCGGGGGAGACCACTTCGACGGCGAGCACCTCGTCACCGGCGCGGAAGGATGCGGTCGAGATCGTCCGCGGTGTAGCCGTCCGGCGGTGGCACGGGCCACGCGGTGGTGGGCAGCGGCTCGGCGGTCACGGTTCCTCCCATGGGCGGGATTCCCGGCCGTCGCCCGGCGTACGAGCGGAAACGCCCGCGCCGCCACTCACAGGAGCGAGTGGCGGCGCGGGCGTTGACGGACGGGGGACGCGGAGGGCGTCACTCCCACTCGATGGTCCCCGGCGGCTTGCTGGTGACGTCCAGCACCACGCGGTTGACGTCGGGCACCTCGTTGGTGATGCGGGTCGAGATGCGGGCCAGCACGTCGTACGGCAGGCGCGACCAGTCGGCGGTCATCGCGTCCTCCGACGACACCGGTCGCAGCACGATCGGGTGGCCGTAGGTGCGGCCGTCGCCCTGGACGCCGACGCTGCGGACGTCGGCGAGCAGCACCACCGGGCACTGCCAGATGTCGCGGTCCAGGCCGGCCGCGGTCAGCTCCTCGCGGGCGATGGCGTCGGCCTCGCGCAGCAGGTCCAGACGCTCCTTGGTGACCTCGCCGACGATGCGGATGCCCAGGCCCGGGCCGGGGAAGGGCTGGCGGTGGACGATCTCGTCCGGCAGGCCCAGCTCCTGGCCGACCATGCGGACCTCGTCCTTGAACAGCTTCCGCAGCGGCTCGACGAGCTGGAACGTCAGGTCCTCGGGGAGGCCGCCGACGTTGTGGTGGGACTTGATGTTGGCGGTGCCGGTGCCGCCGCCGGACTCCACCACGTCCGGGTAGAGGGTGCCCTGCACCAGGAACTCCACGGCGTCGTCGCCCTGGCCGGCCTCGGCGACGATCTCGCTCGCGGCCTGCTCGAAGACGCGGATGAACTCCCGGCCGATGATCTTCCGCTTCTCCTCGGGGTCGGAGACCCCGGCCAGCGCGTCCAGGAAGCGCTTCTCGGCGTCCACGACCTTGAGCCGGACGCCGGTGGAGGCCACGAAGTCCTTCTCGACCTGCTCGGACTCGCCCTTGCGCATCAGCCCGTGGTCCACGTAGACGCAGGTCAGGCGGTCGCCGATGGCCTTCTGGACGAGGGCGGCGGCCACCGCGGAGTCCACGCCGCCCGACAGGCCGCAGATGGCGCGCTTGGTGCCGATCCGGGCGCGGATGGCGGCGACCTGCTCCTCGACCACGTTGGCGGCGGTCCAGGTGGGCTTCAGGCCCGCGCCCCGGTAGAGGAAGTGCTCCAGGATCTGCTGGCCGTAGGTGGTGTGCGCCACCTCGGGGTGGTACTGCACGCCGTAGAGCTTGCGCTCGTCGTCCTCGAACGCCGCGACCGGCACCCCGTCGGTGGAGGCGGTGACGGCGAAGCCCTCGGGGGCGGCCGAGCAGGCGTCGCCGTGGGACATCCACACCGACTGCTCGACGGGCGTGCCCTCGAAGAGGGTGGAGCCGGGCTTGGTGACCGTCAGCGGCGTGCCGCCGTACTCGCGGCGACCGGTGTTGTCCACGGTGCCGCCGAGCGACTGGGCCATGAGCTGGAAGCCGTAGCACATGCCGAAGACGGGCACGCCGGCCTCGAAGATCGTGCGGTCGATGCCGGGCGCGTCCTCGGCGTACACGGACGCGGGGCCGCCGGAGAGGATGATCGCCTTCGGGTTCTTCGCGAGCATCTCCTCCACCGGCATGGTGGACGGCACGATCTCGCTGTAGACCCGGGCCTCGCGGACGCGGCGGGCGATGAGCTGGGCGTACTGCGCGCCGAAGTCGACGACCAGGACGGTGTCCGGGGCGTCGGATGCTGCGGTGTGCTCGGCGGTGGGCTCTGATGCCACGGGGCTGGCTGCCTTTCGGCGTGGATCCGGCTGGGGAAACCCCAGTCTACCGGGGGTGCCACCCGAACGGCCGTCTCACCATCCGGCCCCCCGCCGGCCGCTCCGGGGCTCGTGGGGGATACTGGGGCGCATGTTCGCGCAGACCCAGTTCTGGTTTACCTATGGCACCGGCCCGGCCGGCTGCCGTGGGTTCGCCCGTTCTGCGTGAACGACCGACAAGCGACTTCCCAGGCGCCCCGGGCCGGCCAAGGCCCGGGGCGCCTGGCGTGTTCCCGGAGCGTTGCCGGCCGGTGGGCCCGACTCCCCAGGAGGGACGTACGACATGGCCACGCCGACCACGACCCAGACCCCGACCACGCCCCAGACCAAGACCCGGACTCCGGCCGGGACGGACGCCGCGCCCGAGGCGGAGGAGCGGATCGAACGGGACCGCGCCCGGATCGACGATCTGGACCGGCGGATCATCGCCCTGGTGCAAGAGCGCGTGGAGGTCTCCGCCCGCATCCAGCGGACCCGGATCGAGGCGGGCGGGCGCCGGGTGAACCTCTCCCGCGAGATGGAGATCCTCGCCCGCTACCGCGAGGAGCTGGGCAAGCCGGGCACCTCCCTGGCCATGACGCTGCTGGAGCTGTGCCGCGGACGCGTCTGACCGCCACGGATCGTCACTCTCGGTGATCACCCATACGGCGCGTTACCGCCGCAGGACCCCTCTCGTTGGACCGGACGACCCCAAGCCGATCGGGCGCCCGGTGGCAGTGGGGGCAGCGGAGCGATGAGACGCCGTCCTCCCTCGGGAGGTGAGGACCGGACGTCGTGGGACCTCGCTCCGGTGCGGTGACCGGACAGCAGGGGACAGCAGCCCGGTCACGACAGCGGTCGGTCCTCGGGACGCCGTGGACCGACCGCTCCGCGGTCCCGTTCACACGGCCCCGTGGGACGGTTCCGAGGAGGGCGTGTCGCGGAACGGCGGCGATCCCGAAAAGAGCCCGCCACGGAACGGCGGAGTCGGTCGAAACCGTTGCGCGACGGGAGGCACATCCAGGACGATGCGGAGCGGGTCCGTACGACGCGGAGCCCGCGCTCACGGACCATCCTCGCGGCGCACCCCCCGGCGCCGCGCCGACGTCGGCGAAGCCCTGACGCCGACGCCGGCACAAGGGCCCCGAGGCGATCGGCCACCCATCCGGCCGGCGCCCGGGGCCCTTTCCGCGTTCGGCGCCGCTCCCCCGTCCCGGCACGGACCGCCCCGAACAGGCCCGACGAACAGGGCGGTTGGGGGGTTGTGCTCCCTTCCGTCACGGGTCCGCAACGATGCAACCGACCTCGCGTGTGAGATAACACACACCAAAACCTGCGTGAGCGTGGGCAACTGACCGCATCCGCCCCTTATGCCGAGCCGGTCCGGATGCGTTTTCTCGACAGGCCCCCGAAAAGGCGTCTGCGGAAACCTTTATCCCGGCCTTAACCTGCTGCCGGCCGGGGCCGCGCCCCACCGCCGCCACTTCGGCCCTTCACGCTTTCTTTCCATTCGCCGCAGACCGAACGAGGTCATCGCATGAAGCTTCGCCGTACCCTTGCGGCCACCGCTGCCACGGCCGTCATAGCCCCCGTCGCGCTGCTCGCGGCCCCCGCCGCGTACGCCACGGACGACACTCCTCCGCCGAGCCCGAGCGCGTCGGCTCCCAGCGAGCCCGCGCCCGGCACGCCGGCCCCGACCGAGCCCGCGCCGAGCACGTCGGCCCCGACGACCGAGCCCGCGCCGAGCACGTCGGCTCCCACCGAGCCGGCGCCGAGCACGTCGGCTCCCACCGGGACCACCAGCCCCAGCCCCAGCCCGAGCGAGAGCACTCCGGACGAGGAGGAGCCGGTTCCGGACTGCGAGACCGACCCCGCCTTCGACGCGAGCCTCTCCGGCTTCCCCAACAAGATCGTCGCCGGTTCGGGGTGGAAGGAGTTCTCCCTCAACCTGGACAACAGCAAGGGTGACGACCTGGAGACGGTCATCATCGGCGCGACCGTTCTGTACAAGAAGGACGCCGAGGGCTTCTTCGAGAGCGACCTCACCTCGAAGTACGCGAAGTTCCAGTACTTCGACGGCGAGAAGTGGTCCAGCGACCTGTCCGACGGCGGCACCATCGGCGGCCTCCTCTCCGTGGAGGCCGGCGAGAAGGTCTCCCTCAAGCTGCGGCTGAGCATCTCCGCGTCCGCTCCGGCCGGCGCCGCGGTCGCGATCGCCTTCGGCCTGTACGGCGACGAGGAGAACTGCAGCTACGACGAGCAGTGGTACAGCTTCGAGATCCTCGCCGCCGGCAAGAAGCCGCAGGGCGGCGTCGACGACGCCAAGCCGGAGAAGGGCAAGAGCCCCGTCAACGTCAAGCCGCAGGGCGACGTGAAGGAGTTCGAGGGCCAGCTCGCCGAGACCGGTTCCTCCTCCGCGCTGCCGATGTTCGCCCTCGCGGGCGGCGCGGCCGTGGTGCTGGGCGCCGGTGCGATGTACGTCGTGCGGCGCCGCAAGGGCGGGGTGGACACCTCCGCCACCGCGTGACGGTGTGACCGCCCGGACGGACGGGCGGGAGAAGCAGTCGAGGGGTGGAGCGGCCGGGCCGCTCCACCCCTCGCGCGTGTCGGATCAGGCCCCCGCCGCCTCCGCCTCCGGCTCCGCCTTCCTCGGCGGTACGGACGGGATCGGCAGCAGCGGCAGCCTCAGCGCGGCGAACGCGTCCTCGGGCACCACGGGGTCGCGGGGCGGTACGACGGGCACCCGGACGTACGGTGTGCCCTGTGCGGGGCGGGGGTCCTCCTCGCCCTTGTTGGGCCACAGGGACATCGCCCGCTCGGCCTGGGCGGTGATGGTCAGGGACGGGTTGACGCCCAGGTTGGCGGAGACGGCCGAGCCGTCGACCACCGAGATCCCGGGGTGGCCGTAGAGCCGGTGGTAGGGGTCGATGACACCCTCCTCGGCGGAGGCCCCGATCGGGCAGCCGCCCAGGAAGTGCGCGGTCAGCGGGGTGCCCATCAGCTCGCCGACGTTCGTCCCCGGGAACCCGTTGATCTCCTCGGCGACGAGCCGTGCGGCCTCCGCGCCCTCGGGGATGTGGTCGGGGTTGGGGGCGCCGTGGCCCTGCCGGGCCGTCAGCAGCCCCTTCCCCAGCCCCTTGGGCTTGCGGTAGGTGGTCAGGGAGTTGTCCAGCGACTGCATCACCAGACCGATGATCGTCCGCTCCGACCACCGGTAGTTGGAGAGCGTCCGCGCGGCCAGCACCGGGTGGCGCAGGCAGTGCGCGACGAAGGCGAGCGGCTTCGGAAGGCGTCCGCCGTGCGGCACCTGGAGGACGGAGAGCGTGCCCATCGCGTTGGAGCCCTTGCCGTAGCGCACCGGCTCGATGTGGGTGTTCTCGTTCGGGTGGACGGAGGAGGTGATGGCCACGCCCTTGGTGAAGTCCAGCTCGGCGTCGGGCCCGTACTTCTTCCGATAGCGCCGCTTGGTGGTCATCGATCCGACCAGCGCCTCGGAGTTGGTGCGGGTCAGCTCGCCCAGCCTCGGGGAGATCCGCGGCAGCAGGCCGGTGTCGCGCATCCGGTGGAGCAGGGTCTGGGTGCCGTAGGTGCCGGCGGCGAGGACGACCTTCGCGCAGCGCAGCACCGTCCGTCCGCCCCGGCGCCTGCCGGTGCGGACGGTCGTCACCCGGAAGCCGCCCTCGGGGTCCTCGGTGACCTCGGTGACGGTGGTCATCGGGTGGATGACCGCGCCCGCCTTCTCGGCCAGGTACAGGTAGTTCTCGGTGAGGGTGTTCTTGGCGCCGTGGCGGCAGCCGGTCATGCACTCGCCGCACTCGGTGCAGGCGCGGCGGGAGGGGCCCGCGCCGCCGAAGTAGGGGTCGGGGACCTCCGCGCCGGGCGCGGCCTTCACCGTGCCGTCGGCGTCCTCGCCGTCGCCGAAGAAGACGCCGACCGGGGCGAGGTGGAAGGTGTCGCCCACGCCCATCCGCTCGGCGGCGGCCTTCAGATGGACGTCGGAGGGGGTCGTGGTGGGGTTGAGCCGGACTCCGAGCATGCGCCGGGCCTGGTCGTAGTAGGGCTTCAACTCCTCCTGCCAGTCGGTGATGTGGCCCCACTGGCGGTCCCGGAAGAAGGCCGGCGGCGGCACGTAGAGGGTGTTGGCGTAGTTGAGCGAACCGCCGCCGACCCCCGCGCCCGCCAGGATCATGACCTTGTCCATCAGGTGGATGCGCTGGATGCCGTACAGGCCCAGCGCCGGGGCCCACAGGTAGTTCCTCAGGTCCCAGGAGTTCTTCGGCAGCGTCTCGCGGGTGAAGCGGCGGCCCGCCTCCAGGACGCCGACGCGGTAGCCCTTCTCGGTGAGCCGCAGGGCGGACACCGAGCCGCCGAAGCCGGAGCCGACGACGATCACGTCGTAGTCGTACGGCGGTTTCGACGGGGTGTGCACTGTTTCGTCCTGCGTTTCGGGCATGGCGGGACCTCCGGGTGGTGCGGCTCTGTCGTTCGGGGGGAGGCGGAACGGGGACGGGGGAACGGCGGAAAGGGGGGTGGGGACGGAAGGGGAGGGGGCGGCGGACGTCAGCGGAAGCGGAACGCCTTCAGCGCGCGCAGCGAGAGGGACATGAACGCCGCGTACTTCTCGTCGTCCATGCCCAGCGACGGCGCCATGGGCAGGACCCGCTGGTGGGCGATGGTCTGGGCCTCGGTGTACTTGAGGATGCCCTCCGCGCCGTGGCGGCGGCCCAGCCCGGAGTCGCCCATGCCGCCCATCGGGGACTGGACGCTGCCGTACGCCGAGGCGTAGCCCTCGTTGATGTTCACCGTGCCGGTGCGCAGCCGGCCGGCGAGGGCGCGGGCGCGGCGGGCGCTGCCGGACCAGACGCTGGCGTTGAGCCCGTACGGGGTGGCGTTGGCGAGCGAGACCGCCTCGTCGTCGTCGGTGAAGCGGTAGATCGAGACGACGGGGCCGAAGGTCTCCTCCTCGCAGACGGCCATGGGGGCGGTGACGCCCTCCAGGACGGTCGGCTCGTAGAACAGCGGGCCGATGTCCGGGCGCGGCCTGCCGCCCGTCAGCACGGTGGCGCCCTTGGCGACGGCGTCCTCCACGTGGCGGGTGACGGTCTCCAACTGCCGCTCGGAGACGAGCGATCCCATGTCGGCGCCGTAGCCGAGGGCGGAGCCCAGGCGCAGGGCCCTGGTGCGGGCGGTGAAGCGCTCGACGAAGTCGTCGGCGACGGAGGCGTGGACGTAGAGCCGCTCGATGGAGATGCACAGCTGACCGGCCGAGGAGAACGCCCCGCGCACCGCGCCGGCCGCCGCCTTCTCCAGGTCGGCGTCGTCCAGGACGATCATGGCGTTCTTGCCGCCCAGCTCCAGCGAGCAGCCCACCAGGCGGAACGCGGCGCGCTGGGCGACCTCGCGGCCGGTGCGGGTGGAACCGGTGAAGGAGACGTAGTCGGCGTGGTCGACGACCGCCGGGCCGACGACCGGGCCCTCTCCGATGACGACCTGCCAGACGTCGGCGGGCAGCCCGGCCTCGATCAGCGTCCGACGCGCCCACAGGGCGGTCAGCGCGGTCTCGGTGTCGGGCTTCATCACCACGGCGTTGCCCGCGACGAAGGCGGGCAGGGCGTCGCCGACGGAGAGTTCCAGGGGGTAGTTCCAGGGGGCGATCTGCCCGACGACGCCCTTGGGGTGGCGCAGCTCCCGTACCCGGGTCAGGACGGGGATGGCACCGGTGTGGCGCCTGGGGCGGAGGTAGGAGGCGGCCTTGCGGCCGTAGTGCCGGGCGGCGACGGCGACCGCCTGCACCTCCTCGTGCGCGTGGAGCCGCGCCTTGCCGGTCTCCAACTGGATCAGGTCCAGCACCTCCGACTGGCGGTTCAGCAGCAGGTCGTGGAAGCGCAGCAGGACGGCCGCGCGCTCCCGCACGGGCCGGGCGGCCCAGGCCCGCTGGGCCTCGCGGGCGCGGGCGAACGCCTCGGCGACGTCCCGGGGCGTGGACTCGGGCAGGGTGGCCAGCTTCTCCCCGGTGAACGGGGTGTGGCAGGCGGTGCCACCGCTGCCGATGACGTCCTCGGTCAGGCGGGCGACCAGCTCGTCGGTCACCACGTCCGCGGCGGTACGGGCGGCGGCGGGGAGGGGAGCGACCGGGTTGCCGTCCGTCGCGTGTGCCGCGCGCGTCGTCCCGGTGGCGGTGCCAGGAGTTTCCGTCATAGTGCGGAGAGTAAGGCGGATCTCACCCGCTGGGTACCCGGTGGTAACCACTTTTCACGGAATCCGCCAGTGATCGCTGGCACAGAGACGGCGCGTGGGGCGCGTGGTGCACCCGCCGCCACCGCGCGGCCGTCAGCCGGTGAAGCGGTAGGTGTCCGCCACCGCCTCGAAGTGGCGGTCGACGGTGTCCTTCCGGTTCTCCGGTCCCCTGACCAGCACCGTGTGGTACCTGCCGTCGATGACGATCGCCCGGTCGCGGACGTACGTGTCGCCCCCGCCGTCGGTCCAGCTGAACCGGCCCTCGGCCATCACCGTCCGGCCCACCTCTATGCGCCGCATCCCGGAGCTGGTCGCCCACTCGGCGGCGCGGTAGGCGTCCAACTCCGGCTGTTCTCCGGTGAGGTACGCCATTGGATCGTCGCCGTACTCCTCGGTGGTGTCCCGGCCGGGCACGACGACCAGCTCGACGCCCTGCCCCCGGAAGACGATCTGACCGCTGCCGTTGGGCCCGCTGCGCCGCCACCCCTCGGGGACGGCGATCTGGAAGCCCCGGTCGTCCTCGTGCCGCAGGTAGCCGTCGAGTCCCTGCGCGGGCTCGGTGGTCTGCGGCTTGCGCGTGCCGGGCGAGGCGGTGGCGGACCCCTGCGGTTCGGAGGGCTCCGGGGAGGGCGGCGGGGTCGTCCGGTCGGGCTGTTCGGGCCCGGTGCCCACCCGGCCGGCGCGCTGGTCGCCCGGGGCCACCGAGGAACCGGTGTCCGCTCCGGGCATGAACAGCGCGGCGTACACCAGCGTCCCGGTCAGGAGCAGCAGGACCAGTCCGACCAGCGCACACCCCAGACGGCGCGGGCTGCGCTCCTTCCGGGCGCGCCGGTGCCGGGCACGGGCGGGCACCGGGGCCCGCTCGGCACGCTTCCTGCGGACCAGTTCGCCTCGGCGCCGCACGATCGGCAGCCGCTTCGGGTCGGCGGCCCCGCCCGCCTCCAACGAGAGCGGCGCGGTGACCGTGTGCCGCCCGACCTCCGGCTCGGGCGCGGAGCGGATCAGGGACCGCAGCCAGCCGCCCAGCTCCTCGAAGTCCGGCCGCTCGGTGGGGTCCTGACGCAGCAGCGACTCCACGACGGGCCGCAGCGCCCCGCACTCCTCGGCGAACGCCGGCGGCTCGGCGCAGACCATCTGCGTCAGTTCGGCCGCGGACTCCTCCGGGTAGGGAGGGTGCCCCTGCACGGCGCGGAACAGCAGCGCGCCCAGCGCCCACAGGTCGGCCGCCGGGCCGACCGGCGGGGCCAGCCGCCAGTTCTCGTACACCGGCCCGGCCTGTTCGGGCGCCCAGCGCTCGGTGACGGCGCCGACGATCGCGATGCGGGCCTGGCGGGCGCGTTCGGCGGCGAGGGCGGTGGTGGGGCCGCGGTAGCGGTCGCCGTCCTCCGCGTCCCAGCGCGGCGCGGGCGGTTCCGCCTCCGCGGCGCCTCCGTCGTCCCCGCGGGCCCCGGGGACGACCGGGCTGAGGTTGTCGGCCCCCCACCGGTCGTCCGGGGCGTACTCCTCGGCCCTGCGGGCCTCGACCTCCGCGCGCGCGGCGGCGGCCCGCGTCCCGGCGCGGTACGCGGCTATGGCGCCGCTGCGGGCCGCCCGGTCGCCGCCCTCCCTCCGGTACCCCTCGGGCAGGGCGGGCAGGTCGCCCGTGTCCGCGCCGGGACCGCCGGGACCGGAGCCGGACGTCTGCCGCGGCACGCCGGCGTGGAACCGCTCCGGGCCCTCACCGGGAGGACCCGGCGGGTCGGACGGGCCGGGGGGCTCCTCCGGCAGCCGGCCGCGCGGCAGGACGCTCGGCGGCGCCGGGAGGGGGTCGTACCCGCACAGGGCCTCCTCCGCCGCTCCGGCGGCCAGCCCGGTGAGGACGGCGCGGCCGTCGTCGCAGACGAGGACCGTGCGGGGGGTGATGTTGCGGTGGACCCAGCCGTGCGCGTGCACCGCGCGGAGGGCGGTGAGCAGGTCGGCGGCCAACTCGGCGGCGCGGTGGGGGCTCAGCGGCTTCTCCGCGAGCACGGCGGCCAGCGGCCGGGCGGCGACGAGCTCGCTGACGATCCACAGCCCGTCGCCCTCGACGAAGACGTCGAAGACCTGGTCCAGCCGCGGGTGGTCGGGTATCCGGGAGGCGGCCAGCGCCGCCTCCACCGCGCGCCGCACGGTGGGATCGGCCGGACGCCGGGTGGCCCGCCCGGTGTACGCACGGCCGTACCCGCCCGTACGGCCGGTGCCTCCGCCGACGAACTCCGCCTCGACGACCTCGGGCAGCGGCACCTGGCGGACCATCACCTCCTGGCCGCTGGCGGTGTCGTACGCACGGGACTCGACGAGTTCGTACTCGTCGGACGGCGGACGCGGCAAGCGGTACCGATCGGCCAGCAACCGACCCGAGTAGTCGTCCACGGCGCGCCTCCCCTCTGCTCCCCAGCGCACGGTCCCTCCACGACCCGTTCCCACCGCCGGCTCGCGGATGCACAGGGTCTGCGACCTATCACGATACGTGCCGGGAGGGCCTCTCGTCGCGGGTCGGCGAGGTTGCTTTCCCTAGCGCGGCCGGAACGTCCGGAAAGCGGTCTCGCGCACGGTGCGGCACTCCTCGCCGTCCCACTTGTCCGCCTTGCAGGTGATCATGATGGCGTAGCCGCGCCCGGAGTCCACGCGGAAGCCGCGGTTGAGGACGCGGACGCGCACGCCCTTCTCCACCCGCTCGAACGTCCAGTCCGCGACGGTCGGGTAGTCCCGCCACTTCACGGGCTTGATGCCGATGAGGGAGTAGCCGTCGCTGCTGCCGCGCACGGCGGGCTCCAGGGACTTCCACGCGTCCACCGCGCTCTCGCCGGGGCTGCCGTTGAAGTCGACCTGGATCTTGGGGTATCCGCCGCCGGACGGGGTGTAGATGCCGCCGGAGTTCCGTCCCGCTATGGCGGTGCGCTCGTGGCCCTCGGGCATGGCCATCGAGAAGTTGAAGCGGTCGTCGACGATCTTCTCGAAGCCGTCGGGCAGCGCTCCGTCGCCGCCCTGGCCGCCCTTGTCGCCCTCGGAGCCGCCGGTGCCGTTCCCGTCCTCGCCGGTGCCGGAGTCCTGGTCGCCCCCGCCGTCGGTGTCCTTCCCGTCGCCCTGGCCGGACGCTTCGGTGCCGGGTTCGGCGGTCGCGCCGTCCCCGTCCTCGCCGTCCTTGCCCCCCTCGCCGTCCCGGGCGTTCCGCTCGCCGTCGCGCCCGTCGGCGCCGCCGGTGACGGACTGCTGCTGCCGGGCGCCGCCGTTCCCCTCGTCGCCGCCGCTGAACGCGACGGCCAGGACGGTGCCGAGCACGGCCAGCACCACCACGGCGACCACCGCGATGCCGGTGGGCTGCCGCACCCCGCGCGCCAGGTCGGCCAGGCGCACGGGCAGCGCGGACGTGGCCGTGGTGCCGGTGCCCTTGGGGTCCCCGCCTCCCGCGGCCGGCGCCTGTCCGTCGGCCGGCGCCTGCTCGGTGGCGCGCTTGGCCGCCGCGGCGGCCGCGGCGTTGCGCACGGCCCGCAGGGCCTCGCGCAGCCGCTCCGCGGCCGGGCCGACCGGACCGCCCGAGGAGGCGGCGCCGGTCGAGGCGGTCGAGGCGTCCGGCGCCGCGGGAGCGGCCGAACCGCCCGCTTCCGCGGGCGTCTTCGCGTCCTTCGCCTCCCTCGGCTCCCTCGACTCCTTCGCCCACTTCGCGCCGAGCGCGGCCCGGCCGGCGGACGCGCTCCCGCCGGCCAGCGGGAGCACGGCCGTACGGGCGCTCTCCGACGTCCCGGGCTCGGCCCCGGTGACGGTGTCGGCGTCCCGGGCCGCCATCTCCAGCAGCGCCCGCGCGCCCGGCTCGTCCAGCCGCTTGGCCGGATCCTTCTCCAGCAGGCCGTAGATGACCTCCTCCAGGCTCCCGGCCCGCGCCGGGGGCTCCAGCGGTTCGGTCATCACCGCGGTCAGGGTCGCGATCGCCGACCCCTTGTCGTACGGCGGGTGGCCCTCCACGGCTGCGTACAGCAGCCCGCCCAGCGACCACAGGTCGGAGGGCGGGCCGGGGCGCTGGCCGCGTGCCCGTTCGGGCGCTATGTAGGAGGGCGCTCCGACCAACATGCCGGTGGAGGTCAGGGAGGGGTCGCCCTCGATCTGGGCGATGCCGAAGTCGGTGAGGACGACCCGCCCGTCCTCGTCCGCGATGAGGACGTTGGACGGCTTCACGTCGCGGTGGAGGATGCCCTCGCGGTGGGCGGCCCGCAGCACGTCCAGGATGGCCAGGCCCACCTCGGCCGCCCGGCGCGGCTCCAACGGCCCGTCCTCGCGCAGGACGTCGGCCAGGGAGCGGCCCTCGACCAGCTCCATCACGATCCAGGGCCGGTCGTCCTCGTCGACCACGTCGTAGACGGTGACGGCGCTGCTGCTGCGGATGCGGGCGATGGCCTTGGCCTCGCGCAGGGTGCGCGTGATCAGACGCCGCTTCTCCTCCTCGTCCACGCTGGAGGGGAAGCGCAGCTCCTTGACCGCGACGGTGCGGCCCAGGACCTCGTCCTCGGCGCGCCACACGGTGCCCATGCCGCCGCGCCCGAGGACGTCGCCCAGCCGGTAACGCCCGCCCAGCAGCCGCCCTGCCTTCTTGCCGCGGCCGTCCACGTCGCTCATGTGTCCCCTCACACTCAGCCCGCCCCAGCAGTCGACCCATTCTCTCCCACGGTGTCGAGCGAGACGTACGCGGCCATGGCCATGCCACCGGAACGGCGGTGTACGGGGCCGGTGGTGACGCCCCGACACGCCCGGTGCCCGGCGCGTCGAGCGCGCCGGGCACCGGAATGCGCGGAGGACGCGGGGCTACAGCGGCACGATGTCCGGGGCGCCCAGCCGCGCGGCGTCGGCGGTCTGGTCGTCGGGCTGACGCTGCGACTCCCGTTCGGCCTCGACCCGCTTCTCGTAGTGCGCGACCTCGCGCTCGATCTGGGCGCTGTCCCAGCCGAGCACGGGCGCCATCAACTCGGCGCACTCGCGGGCGCTGCGCGTGCCGCGGTCGAAGGTCTCGATGGAGATGCGGGTCCGGCGGGTGAGGACGTCGTCCAGGTGGCGCGCGCCCTCGTGCGAACAGGCGTACACCACCTCGGCCTTGAGGTAGTCGTCCGCGTACGGCAGCGGTTCGCCGAGCCGCGGGTCGTCGGCGATGAGGGCCAACACCTCGTCGGTCAGCGAGCCGTACCGGTTGAGCAGGTGCTCCACGCGCGCGACGTGCAGACCGGTGCGGGCGGCGATCCGGGCGCGGGCGTTCCACATCGCGGGGTACCCCTCGGCGCCCAGCAGCGGCACGTCCTCGGTGCAGCACGGGGCGACCCGGTGGTCGAGCCCGTGCACGGCCGCGTCGACGGCGTCCTTGGCCATCACCCGGTACGTGGTGTACTTGCCGCCCGCGACCACCACCAGGCCCGGCACCGTGTGGGCGACGGTGTGCTCGCGCGACAGCTTGCTGGTGGCCTCCGACTCCCCGGCCAGCAGCGGGCGCAGCCCGGCGTACACGCCCTCCACGTCGTCGCGGGTGAGCGGCACGGCCAGCACGGAGTTGACGTGGTCGAGCAGGTAGTCGATGTCGGCGCTGGAGGCCGCCGGGTGGGCCTTGTCCAGGTCCCAGTCGGTGTCCGTGGTGCCGATGATCCAGTGCCGTCCCCAGGGGATGACGAACAGCACGCTCTTCTCGGTGCGCAGGATCAGCCCGGTGGTGGAGTGGATGCGGTCCCTGGGCACCACCAGGTGGATGCCCTTGGAGGCGCGGACGTGGAACTGCCCGCGCTCGGCGGTCAACCGCTGGGTGTCGTCGGTCCACACCCCGGTGGCGTTCACCACCTGCTTGGCGCGGACCTCGAACTCGCCGCCCTGCTCCAGGTCCCTCACCCGGGCGCCGACCACCCGCTCGCCCTCGCGCAGGAAGCCGACGACCCGCGCCCGGTTCGCGGCGTGGGCGCCGTAGGCCGCGGCGGTGCGGACCAGGGTGGCCACGTAGCGCGCGTCGTCCATCTGCGCGTCGTAGTACTGGAGGGCGCCCACCAGCGCGTCCCTGCGGAGGGCCGGCGCCACGCGCAGGGCGTGGCCGCGCGAGAGGTGCCGGTGGTAGGGCAGTCCGCGGCCGTGCCCGGACGCCGCGGCGAGGGCGTCGTACAGCGCCACGCCGGTGCCCGCGTACAGCCGCTCCCAGCCCCGGTGCTGGAGGGGGTAGAGGAAGGGCACGGGTTTGACCAGGTGGGGGGCGATCCGCTGGAGGAGCAGACCGCGTTCCTTGAGCGCCTCGCGCACCAGGGCGAAGTCCAGCATCTCCAGGTAGCGCAGTCCGCCGTGGATGAGTTTGCTGGACCGGCTGGAGGTGCCCGAGGCCCAGTCGCGGGCCTCGACGATCCCGGTCGACAGCCCGCGGGTCACCGCGTCCAGGGCGGTGCCCGCACCGACCACGCCACCGCCGACGACCAGTACGTCCAGCTCACGTTCCGCCATGTGGGCGAGTGCCTCGGCCCGCTCGGCCGGTCCCAGTGCCGTTGTCCTCACCGCTGCCTCCCGTGAAGGTCGACCGTCCGTCCCTGCTGTGGCCTGTACCCGATCGTCCGCCATTCCCACGACTTTGGACCCGAGCGGACACCTCCCCGCGCGCAATCCACCATATCTGTCATATATGCGCTTAACCTGACATCGCCCTCATGAGCCGTGATCCAGTCGACAGGGGAAGGGACGCCGCCTCATGCCCGCAGATCTCGCCGTCCTCGGCCTGGGTCACCTCGGTCTTCCCGCGGCTCAGGCCGCCACCGCCGCCGGTATCGGCACCATCGGCTACGACCCGGACGAGCACGCCGTCGCGGAGCTGAACGCCGGACGGCCCCCGGCGAGCGGCGGGCTGTCGGCGGCCGAGGTCCGCCGGATGATCTCCGCCGGTTTCCGCGCCACCTCGGACCCGTCCGTCCTCGGCAAGGTCCGCACCGCCCTCATCTGCGTCCCCACCCCGGCGGCCGGGGACCGCTCGCTGGACCTGGGCGCGGTGCGCCGGGCGGCGCTGACCCTGGGCGAGCGGCTGCGGCCGCGCACCACCGTCGTGGTGGAGTCGACCGTCCGTCCGGGCGGCACCGAGGAGTGCGTCGCCCCGCTGCTGGAGCAGGCCTCGGGGCTGCGCGCCGGACGCGACTTCCACCTCGCCTGCGCCCCCGCCCGCCTCGACCCCGGCAACCGCACCCACGGCTACTCCAACACCCCACGGGTCATCGGCGGACTCACCCCGGCCTGCACGGAGGCGGCCGCCGCCTTCTACGGACGGCTGACCGAGAAGGTGGTGCGGGCGCGCGGGCTCCGCGAGGCCGAGATGACGGCGGTGCTGGAGACCAACTACCGGCACGTCAACATCGCCCTGGTCAACGAGATGGCCGTGCTCTGCCACGACCTCGGCGTGGACCTGTGGGACGTGATCCGCTGCGCGGAGACCAAGCCGTTCGGCTTCCACGCCTTCCGGCCCGGGCCGGGCGTGGGCGGCCACGGCATCCCCGTCGACCCCGCCTGCCTGGACCGCGGGAACCGCACCCCGGGCTATCCGCTGCGCCTGGTCGAGGTCGCCCAGGAGGTCAACGCCCGGATGCCCCGCTACGTCGCCCAGCGCGCGGCGACGCTGCTGAACGAGCACGGCAAGTCGGCCCGCGGCGCCCGCGTCCTGCTGCTGGGCGTGACCTACAAGGCCGACCTCGCCGACCAGCAGGGCTCCCCCGCCCCCGAGATCGCCTTCCGGCTGCTGGAGATGGGCGCGGAGATCAGCTACCACGACCCGCACGTGCCGCAGTGGCGGGTGGCGGGCCGGCCGGTGCCGCGCGCGGACTCCCTCTACGAGTCCGCCGCCGCGGCCGACCTGACCCTCCTCCTCCAGCACCACCGCGTCTACGACCTGCAGAGCCTGTCGGCCAAGGCCCAGCTCCTCCTCGACACCCGCGGCGCCAGCCCGACGGGGGCGGCGCACCGGCTGTGACGGACGGCCCCGCGGCCTTCCGGGGTCCACGCGACGGGGCCGGGCCGGTGGAGGGAGTCCACCGGCCCGGCCCCGTCGCGCGTGGATCCGCCGTCAGCGGGAGACCGTGACCTCCACCCGCTGGAACTCCTTGAGCTCCGAGTAGCCCGTGGTGGCCATGGCCCGGCGCAGGGCGCCGAAGAAGTTCATGGAACCGTCCGGGGTGTGCGAGGGGCCCAGCAGGATCTCCTGGGTGGTGCCGACCGTGCCGAGGTTGACGCGCTTGCCGCGCGGGACGTCCTCGTGGACGGCCTCCATGCCCCAGTGGTGGCCGCGGCCGGGCGAGTCGGTGGCGCGGGCCAGCGGGGAGCCCATCATCACCGCGTCCGCGCCGCAGGCGATGGCCTTGGGCAGGTCGCCGGACCAGCCCACGCCGCCGTCGGCGATGACGTGGACGTACCGGCCGCCGGACTCGTCCAGGTAGTCGCGGCGGGCCGCCGCCACGTCGGCGACGGCGGTGGCCATCGGCACCTGGATGCCCAGCACGTTGCGGGTGGTGTGCGCGGCGCCGCCGCCGAAGCCGACCAGCACGCCCGCGGCACCGGTGCGCATCAGGTGCAGCGCGGCGGTGTAGGTGGCGCAGCCGCCGACGATGACGGGGACGTCCAGCTCGTAGATGAACTGCTTGAGGTTGAGCGGCTCGGCGGCCGAGGAGACGTGCTCGGCGGAGACCGTCGTGCCGCGGATGACGAAGATGTCGACGCCCGCGTCGACGACCGCCTTGGAGAACTGCGCGGTGCGCTGCGGCGACAGCGCCGCGGCCGTCACCACGCCCGAGTCGCGGACCTCCTTGATCCGCTGCCCGATCAGCTCCTCCTTGATCGGCTCGGCGTAGATCTCCTGGAGCCGACGGGTCGCCGCGGACTCGTCCAGCTCCGTGATCTCCTCCAGCAGCGGCTCGGGGTCCTCGTAGCGCGTCCACAGCCCTTCGAGGTTGAGCACCCCCAGACCGCCCATCTCGCCGATGCGGATCGCGGTGCGCGGCGAGACGACCGAATCCATCGGTGCCGCCAGGAACGGCAGCTCGAAGCGGTAGGCGTCGATCTGCCAGGCGATCGAGACCTCCTTCGGATCCCGGGTGCGCCGGCTGGGCACCACGGCGATGTCGTCGAAGGCGTACGCGCGCCGTCCGCGCTTGCCACGGCCGATCTCGATCTCAGTCACGTGCTGTGCCCTTCCTACGGTCCACGCCCCCAGTATCCCCGAGCGGGCCCGGGGGCCGGACCTCGATGTCACTCCTCCAGGAGCACCTGGGTGAAGTCCACCACGTGGACCACCAGGACGAGCAGGAGGCCGTCGCTCACCAGGTACTCGATGCCGATGTTCGGCGTCAGCGCCAGTGAGCGGGTGGCCTCGTCCTCGGAGATCGGGATCGACATCTTCGGCCGCGGGTCCTGGGCGAGGACCAGCAGCCCCCGCTCCAGCAGCTCCCTGCGGTCGGCGGGGAGCCCGTCGCGGATGCGGGCGGCCTCCTCGGTGTACTTGACCGCGTAGAGCATCGGATCGGACCCCCTCACACAGGCGCGCGACCAGGGTAACGGTTCAGCGACCCGAGTAGTTCGGCGCTTCCGTCGTCATCTGGATGTCGTGGGGGTGGCTCTCCTTGAGGCCGGCGGCCGTGATCCGCACGAAGCGTCCCCTGGCCTTCAGCTCCGGGACGGTCTTGCCGCCGACGTAGAACATCGACTGCCGCAGGCCGCCGACAAGCTGGTGCACCACCGCGCCGAGCGGGCCGCGGTAGGGGACCTGGCCCTCCACGCCCTCGGGGATGAGCTTGTCGTCGGCCGCGACCGCCTCCTGGAAGTAGCGGTCCTTGGAGTACGACCTGGCCTGTCCGCGCGACTGCATCGCGCCCAGCGAACCCATGCCGCGGTAGGACTTGAACTGCTTGCCGTTGATGAACAGCAGCTCGCCCGGCGACTCCTCGCAGCCCGCCAGCAGGCTGCCGAGCATCACCGTGTCGGCGCCCGCGACCAGGGCCTTGGCGATGTCGCCGCTGTACTGGAGGCCGCCGTCGCCGATGACCGGGATGCCGGCCTCCCGGGCGGCGAGCGACGCCTCGTAGATCGCGGTGACCTGCGGGACGCCGATGCCGGCGACCACGCGGGTGGTGCAGATCGAGCCCGGTCCGACGCCGACCTTGACGCCGTCCGCGCCCGAGTCGATCAGCGCCTGGGCGCCCTCGCGGGTGGCGACGTTGCCGCCGATCACGTCGACCGAGGCGTTCGACTTGATCTTGGCGACCATCTCGCCGACCAGCCGGGAGTGGCCGTGCGCGGTGTCCACGACGATGAAGTCGGCGCCCGCCTCGACCAGCGCCTGGGCCCGCTCGTAGGCGTCCCCGGCCACGCCGACCGCGGCGCCGACGATCAGCCGGCCCTCGGCGTCCTTGGCGGCGTTGGGGTACTTCTCGGCCTTGACGAAGTCCTTGACGGTGATCAGGCCCTTGAGCACGCCGTCGTCGTCGACCAGCGGGAGCTTCTCGATCTTGTGGCGGCGCAGCAGCTCCATCGCGTCCGCGCGGGAGATGCCCACCCTGCCGGTGACCAGCGGCATCGGCGTCATGACCTCGCGGACCTGGCGGTTGCGGTCCGTCTCGAAGGCCATGTCGCGGTTGGTGACGATGCCCAGCAGCTTGCCCGCCGCGTCGGTGACCGGCACACCGCTGATGCGGAACCTGCCGCACAGCTCGTCCGCCTCGCGGAGCGTGGCGTCCGGGCGGATGGTGATCGGGTCGGTCACCATGCCGGACTCGGACCGCTTGACCTGGTCGACCTGGTCGGCCTGGTCCTCGATCGAGAGGTTGCGGTGGAGTACGCCCACGCCGCCCTGCCGGGCCATGGCGATGGCCATCCGGGCCTCGGTGACCTTGTCCATCGCCGCGGAGATCAGCGGGATGTTCACGCGGACGTTGCGCGAGACGTACGAGGAGGTGTCGATGTCCTGCGGGGCCATGTCCGACTCGCCCGGCAACAGCAGCACGTCGTCGAACGTCAGGCCCAGCGCGGCGAACTTCGCGGGTACCTCGTCCGTGCTGCCTGTCATGACGCCTTCCATGGCACCTTCCCCAATACTCTTGCCCGGCGCGGATGTCCATGCTAACGGGCTCGGCGAGCGCCCCGTGTCACAGGCCGGACCGGCCCCCGGGGGGGGTTCGGTCACTGCTCGGCGAGCGCGCGCAGCCTCGACAGGGCACGGTGTTGTGCAACGCGCACGGCCCCCGGGGACATTCCGAGCATCTGCCCGGTCTCCTCGGCGGTCAGCCCGACGGCGACGCGCAGCAGCACCAACTCGCGCTGGTGCTCGGGGAGGTTGGCCAGCAGTTTCCTGGCCCACTCCGCGTCGCTGCTCAGCAGGGCCCGCTCCTCCGGGCCGAGCGAGTCGTCGGGCCGCTCGGGCATCTCGTCCGAGGGCACCGCCGTGCTGCCGGGCCCCCGCATGGCGGCCCGCTGGAGGTCGGCGACCTTGTGCTGGGCGATGGCCACCACGAAGGCCTCGAAGGGCTTCCCGGTGTCCCGGTAGCGCGGCAGGGCGCACAGCACCGCCAGGCAGACCTCCTGCGCGAGGTCGTCCACGAAGTGGCGGGCGTCTCCCGGGAGCCGCGTCAGCCGCGTCCTGCAGTAGCGCAGGGCGAGCGGGTGGACGCGGGCGAGGAGATCGTGAGTGGCCTGTTCGTCCCCCTCGACCGCGCGCTGGACGAGGGCACCGATCTCTCCCTGGCCGTCGGCCGCGGGAGGCGTCTCGTCGTCGCGCATCGGTCCATGGTGCACCCGTCGCGGGCGATTCGTCGCACCGCGTCCGTGGTTGTGCGCTGAAGCGTTATGGACAGGAGCACTCACTGTCACGTCCCGCGCCCTCCCCTCACGCCTGGCCGTCCGGTCCCCGAGGAACTCCATACACCCAGGATGCGGCACGCGGAAAATTACGGCACCGGGCCGTTTCCCGGAGGTCCCACCGCCCGGGGCCCCGAGGCCGGTGGGAACCTCCTCCGGGCATGCGGACGACAGGGGCGGGGAGCACACGGGCTCCACCGCTCCGACGTCCTTCGCGTGTCCGCCGGGCGTCCGCTGGGGTCCGCGGTCCGGGGGAGGAGAGGAGGAGCGGACTAGCGGACGAGACCCCAGCGGAAGCCGAGCGCCACGGCGTGCGCCCGGTCGGAGGCTCCGAGTTTCTTGAACAGCCGCCGCGCGTGGGTCTTGACCGTGTCCTCGGACAGGAACAGCTCGCGTCCGATCTCGGCGTTGGAGCGACCGTGGCTCATGCCCTCCAGCACCTGGATCTCACGGGCGGTGAGCGTCGGCGCCGCGCCCATCTCGGCCGAGCGCAGCCGCCGCGGCGCCAGCCGCCAGGTGGGGTCGGCCAGCGCCTGGGTGACCGTGGCCCGCAGCTCGGCGCGCGAGGCGTCCTTGTGCAGGTAGCCACGGGCGCCCGCCGCGACGGCCAGGGCGACCCCGTCGAGGTCCTCGGCCACGGTCAGCATGATGATGCGGGCGCCGGGGTCGGCCGAGAGCAGACGGCGCACGGTCTCGACGCCGCCCAGGCCGGGCATCCGGACGTCCATCAGGATGAGATCGGAGCGGTCGGCGCCCCAGCGGCGGAGGACTTCCTCGCCGTTGGCCGCCGTGGTCACACGTTCCACGCCGGGCACGGTCGCGACCGCGCGGCGCAGCGCCTCTCGGGCAAGCGGGGAGTCGTCGCAGACGAGGACGGAAGTCATGATCGCCCTCCGCAGCTCATGCGCATCACCTTAGGCCTCCAGGGCTGGTACGAATCGTCACCTGCGCGGTTGACCGTCCCGGACATCCGTCCGGCACTTGTCCGTGTCAACCGCCTCCGCACACTCAACGACGGTCACCCGAAAGAGTTACGGTCTTCGGCGCCCGCTTTCAACACCCTACGTGATGGGACGGACACGGAGGGGCTATCCCGCGCAGATCAGCAGCCGTGTCGTCATTTGCCCTGTTTGGCGGGTTTTCTTTTCATTGGCCGCGTGCGTCCCAAGAATTCCGAAGAGACATATTTACATCTACTCATACCGTGGATGTACGGTCGTGACTGTTCTCGACTGGTTCACCAGCATCAGTTCGCTTCCGAGAGGACAAGCCATGGCAGATTTCTCCCGCCTTCCGGGCCCCAACGCCGATCTGTGGGACTGGCAGCTGCTGGCCGCCTGTCGAGGAGTCGACAGTTCGCTGTTCTTCCACCCGGAAGGGGAGCGCGGAGCGGCGCGCAGCGCGCGCGAGGCGTCCGCCAAGGAGGTGTGCATGCGCTGCCCGGTCCGAGCCGAGTGCGCGGCCCATGCCCTCACCGTGCGTGAGCCGTACGGAGTATGGGGCGGGCTGACCGAGGACGAGCGCGAGGAACTGATGGGGCGGGCCCGGAACCGGCTCGTCGGCGCCACCGGCGCCTGAGCGGCCGGAAGACCGTCCCGAACCCCCAGGAAGCCCCAGGAAACCCCGAAAAGCCCCGAAGAAGCCACGAGGAAGCCGCGAGGAAACGTCTCTGCGCGTCCGCGTCCCCGGACGCCGGTGTCCGGGCGCGGACGCGCCTCGTCCGCGGGCGGCGACCGACAGACGGTCCACCAGGGCGGCGACCGCCGGGACCCGGGCGAGGTCCGGCAGGGTCGGCGCGACCACCTCGCGCCGCGCCTCGGGAGTGATCCGCACGATCCGCACGCCCCTCGGGCGCACCGACTCGATCAACGACTCGGCCGGCACGGCCACCCCGACCGGCCCCACCACCGTCGGATGGCCGTCGGTGGCGACGTCGATCCGCGGCGTGAAGCCCGCCCTCTCGCAGATCCGCGCCGGCGGGCCGCGACAGCGCGGACACCCCGCGATCCAGGACTCCTCCGCCGGTTCCCCGAGGTCCACGCTCTCCGCCCGTGCCAGGCCACGGCCCTCCGGGAGGAGCCCGACGAGCCGCTCGGCGAGCAGCGGCCGCACCACCAGGTCGTCCCCCAGCCCTCGGCCGGACCGCCCCCGCCGGCGCGGGTTCCGGGTGGCGGCGGCCGAGAACGGCCCCGTACGGGCCACGGCGCGCAGGACGCGGAGGTGGCGGGCCTCGAACACGGCCCCACCACAAGCGGGGCCGGCCCGGAGCCCCGATATTCGCTCGGGCCTTCGAACGGTGTCGCTCTAGGCTGCCCCCATGCGGCTTCTCTCCGTGAACCTGGCCCGTCCCCACTCGGCCGGCTACACCGACTCCCCCACCGGGGTCACCGGCATCGACAAGCGTCCGGCCGACGGCCCGGTCGCCGTGGCCGCCCCCGGCCCCAAGGGGGTGGGCGGCAGCGCCCTCGCCGGCGACGTCATCGGCGACAAGCGCCACCACGGCGGCGACCACCAGGCCGTGTACGCCTACGCCCGGGAGGACCTGGACGACTGGGAGGAGGCCCTCGGCCGCGAACTCCCCAACGGCGTCTTCGGCGAGAACCTCACCACCGCGGGCGTCGACGTCAACGGCGCCCTGGTCGGCGAGCGCTGGCGCGTCGGGCCGGACGTGGTGCTGGAGGTCTCCTGCGCGCGCATCCCCTGCCGCACGTTCGCCGGCTGGCTCGGGGAGACGGGGGCCCCTCCGGCGCAGCGAGGGGGAGGGTGGATCAGGCAATTCACGCGGGCCGCGGTGCCCGGCGCCTACCTGCGGGTGGTCTCGCCCGGCGAGATCCGCGCCGGGGACCGGATCGAGATCGTCCACCGGCCGGACCACGAGGTGACCGTCTCGTTCCTCTTCCGCGCCCTGACCACCGAGCGGGAACTGCTCCCCCGCACCCTGGCCGCCGGGGAGGCCCTGCCGCCCGAGGAACGCGCGCAGGCGCTGAAGTACACGGAGAAGTACGCCTCCTGACCTCGGACGCGTCCCACCCGGCCGGATAGCGTTCCCATATGACGACTGCACTGATCACAGGAGCCACCTCGGGCATCGGCGCCGCCTTCGCCCACCGGCTGGCACGCGACGGCCACGACGTGGTGCTGGTGGCCCGGGACACCGAGCGACTGCGCGGGCAGGCCACGGAACTCCACGACCGGCACGGCATCGAGGCGTCCACGATCACCGCCGACCTCGCCACGGACGAGGGCATCGCGTCGGTCGAGGAGCGCCTGGGCGACCGCAAGCACCCGGTGGACCTGCTGGTCAACAACGCCGGCTTCGGCAACAAGGGCCGCTATCTGGAGGTCCCCGTCGAGGACGAGCTACGGATGCTCAAGGTGCACTGCGAGGCCGTGCTGCGGCTGACCTCGGCCGCCGCGGAGGGCATGCGCCGGCGGGGCCGCGGCGGCATCGTCAACGTGGCCTCGGTGGCGGCCTTCCTCCCGCGCGGCACCTACGGCGCCTCCAAGGCGTGGGTCGTGCAGTTCACCCAGGGCGCGGCGCGCGACCTGGGGAAGTCGGGGGTACGGCTGATGGCGCTGTGCCCGGGGTTCGTGCGGACCGAGTTCCACCGGCGCGCGGGCATGGCGGCCGAGAACGTGCCCGGCTGGATGTGGCTGGACGCGGACCGGGTGGTGGACGCGGCCATGGCCGACCTGGCGAAGGGCCGCACCCTGTCCATCCCCGACCCGCGCTACAAGACCCTGATGGGCCTCGCCCGGCTGGCGCCGCGCGGCCTGGTCGCACGCGCGTCCTCCACCACCGGGCGCTTCAGCCCCAGGTGACCGACGCGCGGTCGCCCCGCGGGGGCTTCCCGCGCACGGCGACGCGAAAGCCCGGCTCCCCCTCCGGCCCCGGAACGTCCGGGGAACCCGGAACAGGGGAAGCCGGGCCTCGTCGTACGGCGGGCGCCCGTGTGTCAGTGGGCGTGACCGTGGCCGTGACCGTGGCCGGCGGCCTCCGGCTCCTCCTCGGCCGGCTTCTCCACGACCAGGGTCTCGGTCGTGAGCAGCAGCGAGGCGATGGAGGCGGCGTTCTCCAGCGCGGAGCGGGTGACCTTCACCGGGTCGATGACGCCGGCCTTGACCAGGTCGACGTACTCGCCGGTCGCGGCGTTGAAGCCGTGGCCCTTCTCCAGCTCGGCGACCTTGGCGGCGATGACGTAGCCCTCCAGGCCGGCGTTCTCGGCGATCCAGCGCATCGGCTCCACCACGGCGCGGCGGACGACCGCGACACCGGTGGCCTCGTCGCCCTCCTTGCCGAGGTTGTCCTCCAGCACCTTGGCGGAGTGCACCAGCGCCGAACCGCCACCGGAGACGATGCCCTCCTCGACCGCGGCGCGGGTCGCGGAGATGGCGTCCTCCAGGCGGTGCTTCTTCTCCTTGAGCTCGACCTCGGTGGCCGCGCCCACGCGGATCACGCACACGCCGCCGGCCAGCTTCGCCAGACGCTCCTGGAGCTTCTCGCGGTCCCAGTCGGAGTCGGTGGTCTCGATCTCGGCCTTGATCTGCGCGACGCGGGCCTCGACGTCCTCGCTCTTGCCGCCGCCGTCGACGATGGTGGTCTCGTCCTTGGTGACGGTCACGCGGCGGGCGGTGCCCAGCACGTCCAGGCCGACCTGGTCGAGCTTGAGGCCGACCTCCTCGGCGACCACGGTGGCGCCGGTCAGCGTCGCCATGTCGCCCAGCATGGCCTTGCGGCGGTCGCCGAAGCCCGGGGCCTTGACGGCCACCGCGTTGAAGGTGCCGCGGATCTTGTTGACCACCAGGGTCGACAGGGCCTCGCCCTCGACGTCCTCGGCGATGATCAGCAGCGGCTTGGAGCTGTTGCTCTGGATGATCTTCTCCAGCAGCGGCAGCAGGTCCGCGATGGCGGAGATCTTGCCCTGGTGGATCAGGATGTACGGGTCCTCCAGGACCGCTTCCATCCGCTCCTGGTCGGTGACCATGTAGGGCGACAGGTAGCCCTTGTCGAAGGCCATGCCCTCGGTGAAGTCCAGCTCCAGACCGAAGGTGTTGGACTCCTCGACGGAGATCACACCGTCCTTGCCGACCTTGTCCATCGCCTCGGCGATCAGCTCGCCGACCTGCTTGTCCTGGGCGGACAGCGCGGCGACGGCGGCGATGTCCTCCTTGGAGTCGATCGGGCGCGCGGCGGCGTGCAGGTCGTCGGAGACGGCCTTGACCGCGGCGTCGATGCCCTTCTTCAGGGCGGCCGGGGAGGCGCCGGCGGCGACGTTGCGCAGACCCTCGCGGACCAGGGCCTGGGCCAGCACGGTGGCGGTGGTGGTGCCGTCACCCGCGATGTCGTTGGTCTTGGTCGCCACCTCCTTGACGAGCTGGGCGCCCAGGTTCTCGTAGGGGTCCTCGACCTCGACCTCGCGGGCGATGGTGACACCGTCGTTGGTGATGGTCGGAGCGCCGAACTTCTTGTCGATGACGACGTTGCGGCCCTTGGGGCCGATCGTCACCTTCACGGTGTCGGCGAGCTTGTTGACACCGCGCTCGAGGGCGCGACGGGCGTCCTCGTCGAACTTCAGGATCTTCGCCATGGTTGCTCGGTTCCTCTCGGGTCCTCGTCAAAAGATCCGCGCCCCGGCCCCGGACGTCTCGGACGCGGGTACCAGGGCGCGGACCACAGGCAGTCTTCGCGGTGCTTACTTCTCGATGATCGCGAGCACGTCGCGAGCCGAGAGGACGAGGTACTCCTCGCCGTTGTACTTCACCTCGGTGCCGCCGTACTTGCTGTACAGCACGATGTCGCCGACCTTGACGTCGAGCGGCAGACGGTTGCCGTCCTCGAAGCGGCCCGGACCCACGGCCAGGACGGTGCCCTCCTGGGGCTTCTCCTTGGCGGTGTCCGGGATGACCAGGCCGGAGGCGGTGGTCTGCTCGGCGTCGAGCGGCTGGACCACGATGCGGTCCTCGAGCGGCTTGATGGCAACCTTGGAGCTAGTGGCGGTCGTCACGATCCGACCTCCCCCTTCGGAGATCTCACGGGGTTTGGATGTCTGGGGTGGCGACCTGGTAGATCCGTCGTCGCGGGTGCCGGATCTGCCCGTCGCTGGGATTGGCACTCACCTGGGGAGAGTGCCAACGTCGAGACTATGCGGGCGTTAGCACTCAGTCAACCGGAGTGCCAACGCACGGCGCGTTGCGCGCCCCCGCGCCCATACGCCGACCCGCACACCGTGTCGCAGGCGCGTCGCGGGTGCCCGTCCGCGAGGAGCGCCGCCGACGACCCGGGCCGGCCGCCGACGGACGCCCCGCGCTTCGAGCCGGACGGCACCACCGGCGCGTGCGTGGCCACCGGCGTCCACCGCGACGAGCTCCCCGTCCCCTTCCCCGTGGACATCGACCGGACACCGACCCGACCACGCTGTTCAACCGCCGAGGGCGGCCGCTGCGATGATGGGCCGGTGCACGCGCCGACCGGTTCCGAGCCCGACCCCGTCTCCGTCTTCCGCGCCCTGCTGACCGACGAGGGGCGGCACCTGCTGGAGGAGTTGCGGTCGTACGACCCCGGGCGGGAGTTGGCCGTCGCGACCCGGCTGCGCCGCGACCACCCCGCCGAGCTGGTCTCGGCGGCCCTCGGGCAGGCGCGGCTGCGGCAGCGGGCGGCGGCGAAGTTCGGGCCCGAGGACGCGGGCCGGATGTACTTCACGCCCGACGGCGTGGAGCAGGCCACCCGCGCGAGCGTGGCCGCCCACCGCGCCGGGCGCTTCGCCGCGCTCGGAGTGCGGCGGCTGGCCGACCTGTGCTGCGGCGTCGGCGGCGACGCCATCGCGCTGGCCCGCGCCGGCATCCACGTCCTGGCCGTCGACCGTTCCCCGCTGACCTGCGAGGTCGCCCGCGCCAACGCCGAGGCGCTGGGGCTGGCCGACCGCGTCGAGGTGCGGTGTGCGGACGTGACGGAGGTGGACACCGACGGCTTCGACGCCGTCTTCGCCGACCCGGCCCGCCGCGGGGGACGCGGCCGGATCTTCGACCCCGAGGCGTACTCGCCCCCGCTGTCCTGGGCCGTCGCCGCCGCCCGCCGCGCCCCGTACGCCGCCCTGAAGGTCGCCCCGGGCATCCCCCACGAGGCGGTGCCGGAGGACGCGGCGGCCGAGTGGATCTCCGACGGTGGGGACGTGAAGGAGGCCGTGCTCTGGTTCGGCGTCCCCCCGGGCGTACGCGCCACCCTCCTGCCCGGCCCCCACACCCTGGCCTCCGCCGGCCTGCCGGACCCGCCGGTCGGCCCGGTCGGCCGCTACCTGTACGAGCCGGACGGCGCGGTCATCCGCGCCCATCTGGTCGCCGAGGTCGCCGAGCGGGTCGGCGGGCGCCTGATCGACCCGACGATCGCCTACGTCACGAGCGACGACCTGCGCCCGGTGCCGTACGCGAGCGCGTACGAGATCACCGACGTGCTCCCCTTCAACGTCAAGAGGCTGAGGGCGCTGCTGCGGGAGCGCGAGGTGGGGACGGTCACGGTCAAGAAGCGCGGCTCGGCCGTCGAACCGGAGGACCTGCGCCGCAAGTTGAAGCCCTCCGGCCCGAACGCGGTCACGGTCTTCCTCACCCGCGTCGCGGGCGCCCCCACCACGCTCCTGGGCCGGCCCGTCCCCTGACACCCCCTGACACCGCGCCCCTGCGCCGGGCGGACTCGTCCCCGACCGCACCCGTGGGGAGGGGCGGCGGTGAGCGTCGCCCCCCGTCCCCCACTCCCCGGCGGGGTAATCGGTCGCGGCCGTCCGGGGTGGGCTGGTAGACAGGCGCCCATGGCCGACCGCCTGTTCACCGATCCGTCCCTCGCCGCGCTGTACGACGTGATCTGCGCGGAGCGGAGCGACTTCGACGACTTCTACCTGCCGTTGGTGATGTCCGCGCGGTCCGTCCTCGACGTCGGCTGCGGAACCGGCCAGTTGCTGCGCCGCGCCCGGGAGGCCGGACACCCCGGCCGGCTGTGCGGACTCGACCCGGCCGAGGCGATGCTCGCCCGGGCCCGGCGGCGGACGGACGTCGCATGGGTCCTCGGCGACCTCTCCACCACGGCCTGGGAGCGGGAGTTCGACCTGATCGTGATGACCGGCCACGCCTTCCAGGTGCTCCTCGGGGACGACGAGCTGCGGACCGCGCTCGCCGCCGTCCGCACCGCCCTCGCCGACGACGGCCGGTTCGTCTTCGAGACCCGCAACCCGGCGGCCCGCGCCTGGGAGACGTGGACCCCGGAGAACGGATTCGAGGTCGTCGCCGAGGACGGCTCCCCGGTGCGGTACTGGGTGGAGACCGACACCCCGGTCGAGGGGGACACCGTCCGCTTCGCCCAGTTCTACGCCCACCCCCGGTGGGAGGAACCGAAGGTCAGTCGGAGCACCCTGCGCTTCCTCGACGTGGACCCGCTCGACGCCTTCCTGACCGAGGCCGGCCTGACCGTCGAGGAACGGTTCGGCGACTGGGACCGGAGTCCGCTCACCGCCCACAGCCCGGAGATCGTCACCGTCGCCGCGCGCTCCGACCGGCACGGGGACGGGTGAGGGGACCGCCCGTGGTGTCGCGCACCGGTTCCGTCCTCCGCGCCGGTCCGGTGGCGCGGCTCCCGGCCCCGGCGAGCGGGGCGGTGCCGCCCGGTCAGGCCGGCGGGCGGACGACCGGCGGGGGCGGGGGCGCGGTCACGACACCTCCAGGCTCTCGAAGCGCCAGAAGTGGACCGGGCGACGGATCAACTCGGGCGGCGGAGAAGGCAGTTCGGGCAGGTCGTGGGAGTCGTGGGGAGCGTCCCACCAGGTGATGACCAGTACCCGGTCGGTGGAGGCGGTGAAGGTCTCGCGGCGCAGCGGGGCCGGGTCGAGGGTCTGGGCGCGAGTCCACTCCAGCAGTTCCGCGCCGCGCCCGTCGGCCGCGCGGGCCTCCCACATCAGAGCAACGGTCATGGCACGATTCTGCCCGCTCACCCGGGCACCGCGCGCGGCGCGCCGGGCCCGCGCCGGTGAG
The DNA here is from genome assembly GCF_039533145.1 of Streptomyces macrosporus. Lineage (NCBI taxonomy): Bacteria > Bacillati > Actinomycetota > Actinomycetes > Kitasatosporales > Streptomycetaceae > Streptomyces > Streptomyces macrosporus. Next base: position 87,191 of record NZ_BAAASZ010000027.1, on the reverse strand, counting down.
CCCGTCGAGCGCGGCGGCCCGGCGCGACCGTCCGTCCGCCCAGGCGGGGTGATCACGGGCGGGGCGGCCTCGGGCAGGGTGGCGCGCACCCGAAGGGGCGTGAAGCGCGGGCGCGCGCGACCTTGTTTTTGCCTCTCCGCCGGCCGATAACACTGTCGTCGGACCGAGGACCCGACCGGGCGCGCGGTCCTCGCCGGCACCGGCCGACCGTCCCCGCACGACGAAGGGGAAGCCCATGTCCCAGGGCAGTGACCTCCGGCTCCGCAGGGCCGCACTGGAGAACGAGTGGTCCCGCTGGGTGCCCCGGCTGAAGGCCGCCGGCCTGGTGCCCGGCGGCGGCGAGGCGCCGCGCCGGGAGGTGACCGAGTCCTGGATGCGCTCGCTGACCAGCGTGGACCCCCACCGGGACAGCGCTCCGGTCTCCGACGGGGACGCCGTGCGCCACCGCTGGGCGGACTCGCCGCTGCGCCGGCCGGTCGCCGACCTCGCCGACGAGCTGCGCGGCATCGCCGACGACGCCGGGTTCATCACCGCCGTCACCGACGAGTCCGGGACCATCCTGTGGACGTGCGGCGGCCCGGCCATGCTCCGCCGTGCCGAGCGGGTCAACTTCGCGCCCGGCGGCCGGTGGGACGAGCAGGCCATGGGCACCAACGCCCTGTCCCTCGCCCTGCGCACCGGCCGTCCCAGCACCGTGTTCTCGGCCGAGCACCTGGTCACGGCGTTGCACGGCTGGGTCTGCTACTGCGCGCCGATCCACGGTCCGGACGGACGCGTCCTGGGCGTGCTGGACCTCTCCACCACCTGGGACCGCTCGCACCCGCTGGCCATGTCCACCGTGCGCACCCTGGTGTCCGCCATCGAGACCCGGCTCCGCGTCGAGCCGCCGGCCCGTCCGCTCGGCGATCCGCCCGGGGTGCGGTTGAGCTGCCTGGGCGCCGAGGAGGCCGTGCGGGGCGGCAGGCCCCTGCGGCTGCGCCCGCGGCAGGTGGAGATCCTGACGCTGCTCGCGCTGGAGCCGGACGGCTTCCCGCCGGCCAGGCTCCGCGAGGCCCTGTACGGCGACCGCGCGGTCACCGCCTCCACCTTCAAGGCGGAGATCTCCCACCTGCGCCGGGCCCTCGGCGGCGGCGTCGCCACCCGCCGGTACGCGCTGACCGTGCCCGTCTCCTGCGACGCCGTCGACGTGCTGCGGGCGCTGGAGCGCGGCGACACGGCGACCGCCCTGCGCCACTACCGCGGCCCGCTGCTCCCCCGCTCCGAGGCGCCGGGGATCGAGGAGTGGCGGACGCGTCTGGAGGTCGCCGTGCGGGAGGCCGTCCTGGCGAGCCCCGACGCCGAGCACGCCCTGCGCTACGGCGAGCGGGCGCCGTACGACGTGGAGGTGCACGAGCACGCGCTGCGCCTGCTGGGGCCGGGCGACGCCCGCCGCGCGATCGCGGCCGGCCGGCTGACCACCGCCCTGCGCGACTGACGCCCCGTCGGCCGGAGGTCGAAGCGCCCGCCCCCGCGCGCCAACCTCGCGCCAACCTCGTGGGTCCACAGTGATGCGCGTCACGGCGGCGCCCGCCGCCGCGACGGTCCATCCGTCATCCACCGACGCCATCCACCGAGGAGAGCCGCCATGGTGTACGCGCAGCCCGGAACAGACGGCAGCGTCGTCGGCTTCGCCCGGCGATACGACAACTTCATCGGGGGCGACTGGGTCGCTCCCGTGGAGGGCCGGTACTTCGAGAACGTCTCGCCGGTGACCGGGAAGGTCTTCTGCGAGGCGGCCCGCTCGTCCGCCGCGGACGTCGAACTCGCCCTGGACGCCGCCCACGCCGCCGCCGAGCGGTGGGGCCGCACCTCCGCCACGGAACGGGCCAACATCCTGAACAGGATCGCGGACCGCATCGAGGAGAACCTCGAGAAGATCGCCGTGGCCGAGACCTGGGAGAACGGCAAGCCGGTGCGCGAGACGCTGGCCGCCGACATCCCGCTGGCCGTGGACCACTTCCGCTACTTCGCCGGGGCCGTCCGCGCCCAGGAGGGGAGCATCTCCGAGGTCGACGCCGACACCGTCGCGTACCACTTCCACGAGCCGCTCGGCGTGGTCGGCCAGATCATCCCGTGGAACTTCCCGATCCTGATGGCCGCGTGGAAGCTGGCGCCCGCGCTGGCCGCCGGCAACTGCGTGGTCATCAAGCCGGCCGAGCAGACCCCGGTCAGCCTGCTGCTGGTGATCGAGCTGATCGCCGACCTGCTCCCGCCGGGCGTGGTCAACGTCGTCAACGGCTTCGGCGTCGAGGCGGGCAAGCCGCTGGCGTCCAGCCCGCGCGTGGCCAAGGTGGCGTTCACCGGCGAGACCACCACCGGGCGGCTGATCATGCAGTACGCGAGCGAGAACATCATCCCCGTCACGCTGGAGCTCGGCGGCAAGAGCCCGAACATCTTCCTGCCGGACGTGATGGCGGCCGACGACGACTTCCTGGACAAGGCCGTCGAGGGCTTCGTGATGTTCGCGCTCAACCAGGGCGAGGTGTGCACCTGTCCGTCCCGCGCCCTGATCCACTCCTCCATCCACGACGAGTTCATGGCCCGCTGCGTCGAGCGCACCGAGGCCATCGTCAAGGGCGACCCGCTGGACCCGGCCACCATGATCGGCGCCCAGGCCAGCAACGACCAGTACGAGAAGATCCTCTCCTACATCGACATCGGCCGGAAGGAGGGCGCCGAGGTCCTCACCGGCGGCGGCCCTCGCACCGTGGAGGGGCTGGAGGGCGGCTACTACGTCGAGCCGACGATCTTCCGCGGCACCAACGACATGCGGATCTTCCAGGAGGAGATCTTCGGTCCCGTCGTCTCCGTCACCACGTACGACTCGCTCGACGAGGCCGTGAAGATCGCCAACGACACCCTCTACGGGCTCGGGGCCGGCGTGTGGTCCCGGGACGGCAACACCGCCTACCGCCTCGGCAGGGCGATCAAGGCGGGACGGGTGTGGACCAACTGCTACCACGCCTACCCGGCCCACGCGGCCTTCGGCGGCTACAAGAAGTCCGGGATCGGCCGCGAGAACCACAAGATGATGCTGGACCACTACCAGCAGACCAAGAACCTGCTGGTCAGCTACTCGCCGAAGAAGCTCGGGTTCTTCTGATGGCGGAGCGCACCAGGCGCGTGGAGCTCACGCCGGCCGCCGAGGACCTGGTGCGGCGGCTGACCGCCCGGCACGGGCCGCTGATGTTCCACCAGTCCGGGGGATGCTGCGACGGCAGCTCTCCCATGTGCTACCCGCGCGGCGAGTTCCGGGTCGGGGCCTCGGACGTCCTGCTCGGCCACGTGGCCGGCGACACCCCGTTCTGGATGAGCGCCGACCAGTACGCGTACTGGCGGCACACCCACCTCACCGTCGACGTGGTGCCCGGCCGGGGTGGCGGCTTCTCCCTGGAGGCCCCGGAGGGCGTGCGGTTCCTGCTCCGCTCGCGGCTGCTCACCGAGGAGGAGTCGGCGCGCGTCGCCGCGGAGCCGCCGCTGCCGACGGGGGCCGAGGCGGCCGACTGACGGCGCGGGGCCGGACGCCGACGGGCGTCCGGCCCCGCGTCCGCGTCACGCGCCGTAGAGGTTCCCCGCGCCGACCTCGTGCACGTGGTCGTGGGGGTGGTCGTGCGCGTGGGACGTGCCCGGGACGTGCGGCTCGGTGACCGGCAGGGAGGAGTCCGCCGACAGGTCCCAGTCGGAGGGGGCGCGGTTCCGGGCGACCATCTCGGCGCCCAGGGCCGCGACCATCGCGCCGTTGTCGGTGCACAGCTTGGGGCGCGGCACCCGCAGGGTGATCCCGGCCGCCGCGCAGCGCTCCTCGGCCAGGGCGCGCAGCCGCGAGTTGGCCGCGACGCCGCCGCCGATCATCAGGTGGTCCACGCCCTCGTCCTTGCAGGCGCGGATCGCCTTGCGGGTCAGCACGTCGACGACCGCCTCCTGGAAGGACGCCGAGACGTCCGCGACCGGCACCTCCTCGCCCGCGTTCCGCTTCGCCTCGATCCAGCGGGCCACGGCCGTCTTCAGGCCGGAGAAGGAGAAGTCGTACGGCGCGTCGCGCGGGCCGGTGAGGCCGCGCGGGAAGGCGATGGCGTCCGGGTCGCCCTCGCGGGCGTACCGGTCGATGACGGGACCGCCGGGGAAGCCGAGGTTCAGCACGCGGGCGACCTTGTCGAACGCCTCGCCCGCCGCGTCGTCGATGGTGGCGCCCAGCGGCCGGACGTCGGAGGTGATGTCGGTCGACAGCAGCAGCGAGGAGTGGCCGCCGGAGACCAGCAGGGCCATCGTCGGCTCGGGCAGCGCGCCGTGTTCGAGCTGGTCGACGCAGATGTGGGAGGCGAGGTGGTTGACGCCGTACAGCGGCTTGCCGAGCGCGTAGGCGTACGCCTTGGCCGCCGAGACGCCCACCAGCAGCGCGCCCGCCAGGCCGGGCCCGGCGGTGACGGCGACGCCGTCGAGGTCGCTCGCGGAGACGCCGGCCTCCTTCAGGGCGCGCCGGATGGTGGGGATCATCGCCTCCAGGTGGGCGCGGCTGGCGACCTCGGGCACCACGCCGCCGTACCGGGCGTGCTCGTCGACGCTGGAGGCCACCGCGTCGGCGAGGAGGGTGTGTCCGCGCACGATGCCCACGCCGGTCTCGTCGCAGGAGGTCTCGATGCCGAGGACCAGGGGTTCGTCAGCCATGGGGCAGCGTTCCTTCGGATGTTCCTGGGTGGTCGTTGGTGTCGGCGCCTGGTTGGTCGGTGTGGTCGGTGGTGTCGGCGTCGGGCGCGGTGTCCGCGGGGCGGCGCATCACGAGGGCGTCCACGTTGCCCGGCTGGTAGTAGCCGCGGCGCAGGCCGATCGCCTCGAAGCCGAAGCGCTCGTACAGGCGCTGGGCGCGGACGTTGTCCACCCGGACCTCCAGCAGGACCTCCCGGCACTCGAAGTCGGTGGCGGCGGTCAGCAGGGCGGTGAGCAGGCGGGCGCCGAGGCCGGTGCCCCAGTGGTCGCGGGCGGCGGCGATGGTCTGGATGTCGCCGGCGCCGCCCAGGGCGGCGAGTCCGCCGTACCCGACGATACGCCCGGCGCCGCCCGCGGCGGTCCCTCCGTCGGCCTCCGCAACCGTCTCGGCCACGAGGTAGCGGCGGGTGGCGCCGGGGCCGCGGGCGTGGGCGAGCTCGGACCAGAACATGGCGGGCGACCAGGCGTCGTGCGGGAAGAGGTCCCTCTCCAGTTCCAGCACCGGTTCGATGTCCCACCAGCGCATCTCGCGCAGGGCGACCCGTCCGCCGCTGTGCCGGTCGGTGTGCCGGTCGGTGCCGGTCACCGGGGCGTGACCACCTTGTAGTTGGCGGGCACCTTGGCGTCCGGCCGCCGCAGGTAGAGCGGCAGCGGCGGGAGGAAGCCCTCCTCGTCGCCGGCGTCCAGCCTCTCGGCCGCCAGCGCCGCCAGGGCGGCGGCCGAGACGTGTTCGGGCATGTCCCGCCGTACGCCGGTGAAGGTGTCCGCGTACAGCCGCGCCCCCGCGCCCACGGCGGGGAGGTCCGCGACCTCGTCGGCGATGTCGGCCGGACGGTCCACGGCGGGGTCGGTGAGGCGGGTGCGGGCGTCGGCGTAGCGCGCCCAGTACACCTCCTTGCGGCGGGCGTCGGTGGCGACGGCGAAGGGGCCTTCCAGCCCGGCGGTCCCGGCGGCGTACGCGATGCCGTCCAGGGTGCACAGGCCGTGGACGGGGACGTCCCGGGCGGCCCCGATGGTCGTCGCCGTCATCAGGCCGACCCGCAGCCCGGTGTACGGGCCCGGTCCCACGCCGACGACGATGCCGGTCACGTCGCCGAGCGACGCGCCCGCCTCGGCCAGGACGCGGTCGACGGCCGGAAGCAACAGTTCGCCGTGGCGGCGGGCGTCCACCTCGTCCGCGGCGGCGAGAGTCCTCGTCCCGTCGTGCAGGGCGACGGTGACGGCAGGAGTGGCTGTGTCAAGAGCGAGCAGGAGCACGCATTCAGCCTACGGCGCGCTGCGGGTCGTCCATCCCGCGGCGGCTGCTACGGTCAGGCGTACGATCAGACCGGTCGGAGGCCGGAACGCGGGAGGCGGGCGAGAGGTGGCAGGCAGCAGCGCGGGGGCGGTCGTGACCGGGCTGACCGCAGCGGCACTGGCCGTCGTCGGTTTCCTGGCCTACCAGGCGGACGCCGCGCAGGACCGGCGCGGGCCGGACACCGACCGCAAGCCCGCCGCGTCGGCCTCCCCCACCGCCGGCGCGGAGAAGGAGGAGCGCGAGAAGCGCGAGAAGACCGCGCTGCCGGCCGATTCGGGCACCGGCGAGCGCGTCGTCTACTCCCTGAGCGGCCGGCGGGTGTGGCTGGTGGGCGCGAACGAGACGGTCACCCGCACCTACCGGGTCGTCCCCGGCGCGGTGGACCCGCTGCCGGGCGAGTACACCGTGAGCTCCCGCACCGAGCGCGTCACCGGCAGCGACGGGGTGCCGATCGCCCACGTGGTGCTGTTCACACAGGTCGACGGGGTCGTGGTCGGTTTCAGCGCGGCGGTGGACGGCTCGCTGCCCGAGGGTCCCCCGAAGGAGGGCACGGGCGGCATCCGCGAGAGGCCCGAGGACGGCGCGGCGATGTGGCGGTTCGCCACGATCGGCACGAAGGTCGTCGTCGTTCCCTGAACGGTCGTTCCCTGAGCGTTTCCCCGAGTGGTCCCCACGCGTCCCGAGCGGGCGCTCCCGGCCGGCTCCGCGTCACTCCCCCGGCCCTGTCGTTCCACCGTCCGGAGGGGGGACGGGCGGAGGATGGGGGCGGAAGGACGCCGCCGGGACGCGAGGAGGGCACAGCGGATGCGCATCGATCTGTCGGGCAGGACGGCACTGGTCACCGGCTCCACCGGGGGGATCGGGGCGGCGATCGCCACCGGTCTGGCCCGGGCCGGTGCCCGGGTGGCGGTCAACGGCCGCCGGCCGGAGAGCGTCGCGGAGGCCGCCGAGCGGCTCCGGGCGGAGGTCGCGGGCGCGGAGGTGGTGGAGATCGCCGCCGACGTCGCCACGGACGACGGCGCGGCACGGGTGACGCGGACGCTGCCCGACGTCGACATCCTGATCAACAACCTCGGCATCTTCGGCCCGAAGCCCGCCCTGACCATCACCGACGACGAGTGGCGGCGCTACTTCGAGGTCAACGTGCTGTCGGCCGTCCGTCTGACGCGCGCGTACGTGCCGGGGATGGTGAGCCGGTCGTGGGGCCGCGTGCAGTACATCGCCAGCGACTCGGCCGTCGTCACCCCGGTGGAGATGATCCACTACGGCATGTCCAAGACCGCGCTGCTCGCGGTGGCCCGGGGCTGGGCGAAGGAGGTGGCGGGGAGCGGGGTCACCGTGAACTCCGTCATCGCCGGTCCGACCCACACCGGCGGGGTGGAGGACTTCGTCCGCGAACTGGTGGGCCCGGACCTGCCCTGGGACGAGGCGCAGCGCGTCTTCATGCGCGAGCACCGGCCGCAGTCGCTGCTCCAGCGGCTGATCGAGCCGGAGGAGATCGCGAACATGGTCGTCTACCTCGCCTCGCCCCTGGCGTCGGCGACGACGGGCGGCGCCGTCCGTGTCGACGGGGGCTACGTCGACGCGATCCTCCCCTGATCCGCCCCGGGGCCCGCGGGCCCTCACGGACCCTCACGTTTAGGGACACAGGCCGCCGAACAAACGCTATTCACACCAACGGGTGAGTACAGAGCGTAAGCACATGGGTCGGGAGGCGGATCAGTGACAGTGGATTCCGGCAGGGCTGCCGACAGAGCCGAGGGGGAGCGGTCCGAGGAGGGGAGCTACGAGGACGAGAAGAGGCGCGCCGACCGGCGGTGGACGGAGCTCCTTCAAGAGGTCCGGGTGGCCCAGATGGGCATCCAGATCCTCCTCGGCTTCCTGCTGAGCGTCGCCTTCACCGAGCGCTTCGAGGACCTGGGCTCGGCGGACCGCACCATCTACGTCGTCACGGTCGTCCTCGGCTCGGCGGCCACCGGAACGCTGATCGCCCCGGTCGCCCTGCACCGCTTCGTCACCGGGCACCGGATGAAACCGCAGACGGTGGAGTGGGCCTCGCGCCTGACCATCGCCGGGCTGGTCCTGTTGCTGTGCACCGTCACCTGCGCGCTGCTGCTGATCCTGCGCGTGGTGCTCCACAACGACACGGCGTGGTGGATCGTCGGCGGGCTCTTCCTGTGGTTCGTGACCGTCTGGTTCCTGCTGCCGGCCTGGGCCCGCGCCACTCGGGGGGCGCTCCGCCGGTAGGACCGGCGGTCGCCCCCGGCGACATCGGACCGCGACGCCCCCCGGCGACATCGGACCACGGCGCCCGCCGGCGGCGTCAGGCCGCCTCGGACTCCGCGCCCCGGTCCGCCGGGCGCCGCTCGGGGGCCGGCGGCGTCGAGACCGCGTCGGCCGCCGCGCACGACGCCAGCAGCTCGCTCATCGGCACCGGGGCGCACTCCGGTCGGAGGACGGACGCCCCCGTGGGCTCGGTCTCCGTGGTCGTCTCGGGCTCCCGCTCGTGGGCCTCCATGGATCCCTCCTGGCTCCTGGGGCGGATGCGGCCGGGCGAGCCCGACCGTCCCCTGGTCTCCCATGTGACCACGGCGGCGACGCCGCGCGCAACATCTTGCCGACAGGCTGTCGGAATACGGTCGGGAACCCGCCGGGCCCTACGCGGGCCGTCCGAGGACGGACAGGTCCTGCCCGGCCCAGCGCGCTCCGACGCCGGTGATCGTCACCGTCCGCACGTCGTGGTCGCCCACGCCGTCCGCCGTGCCGTCCGCCGCGTCCGTCCCCACGGCGCGCTCGATGACCACGTGCAGCCGGTCCTCCGACAGCTCCTCGACCCTGCCCTCGCCCCACTCCACGGCCACCACCGACTCCGGCAGCGAGACGTCCAGGTCGAGGTCCTCCATCTCCTCCAGACCGCCGCCGAGCCGGTAGGCGTCCACGTGCACCAGCGGGGGGCCGCCGGCGAGCGAGGGGTGCACCCGGGCGATGACGAAGGTCGGCGAGGTCACGGCGCCGCGCACGCCCAGCCCCTCGCCCAGTCCGCGGGTCAGGGTGGTCTTGCCCGCGCCCAGCTCCCCCGTGAGCAGGACGAGGTCGCCGGGCCGCAGCAGCCGGGCGAGCGCGCGCCCCACCTCCCGCATCCGGTCAGGAGTGGGGACGACGATCCGTACGGTGCTCTCCGGAACGGCCCCGGGGGCGGCCCCCGCGGCCGGGTGGTGCGGTGTGTCCATGGTTGTGGATGGTACGCGTCAGCAGGGCGGCCAGATGGGCGTTGACCAGGTCGGGCCGCTCCAGCATGATCAGGTGCCCCGCGTCCGCCACGATCACCAGGTCGGCGTGGGGCACGGCCTCGGCCATCGCCTCGCTGTGCTCGCGCGGGGTGAGCAGGTCCCGGTCGCCGGTGAGGATCAGGGCGGGCCGTCCGCTGTCGAAGGCGGCCAGCGCGGCGGTCTTCTCGTGCTCGGCGAAGGCGGGGTAGAAGTCCGCGACGACGTCCACCGGCACCGACTCGATCAGCCGCTCCGCGAAGCGCGCCACCCCGGGGTCCACGTCGCGCGTCCCGAACGAGTACCGCTTGACCAGGCCCGCGAAGAGGTCGGCGGTGGCGCGGCGTCCCCGCTCCACCAGGTCGGCCCGCGCCGCCAGGGTCTTCAGCACGCCCGGCGCCATCCGCCGCAGCGCCCGCGCCCCGGCGGCGGGCAGTCCGTACGTCACCTCGGCCAGTCCGCCCGCGGAGGTGCCGACGAGGGCCACCGCGACGACGCGCTCGGCGACGTACTCGGGGTACAGGGCGGCGAGCGCCATCACCGTCATGCCGCCCATCGAGTGACCGACGAGGACGACCGGTCCCTCGGGCACGGCGGCGTCGAGCACGGCCTTCAGGTCGTGTCCGAGCCGGTCGATGGTCACCGTCTCGCCGGCCCGTCCGCGTCCGGAGCGTCCGTGGCCGCGCTGGTCCCAGTAGACGGCGCGCAGGGCGGGCATGGGGGGCGCGGTGGGTTCGACGCCGCGCAGGGCGGCGCGCTGGAAGTGCCAGACGTCCTGCGCCAGGCAGTAGCCGTGGCTGAAGACGACCGTGGGCGCCCCGTCGACGGCGCCGTCCGGGGTGTCGGTCTCGAAGTGCAGTTCCGTGCCGTCGTCGGCCACGGCCCGGCCGGGTGTGCCGCGCAGCGTGCCGTAGGGGCCGGCGGCGTCCAGGGCCAGGCGCGCCCGGCGGGCGAGCGTGCGGTGCACGGTGAGCCGTTCCACGGCCATGCCGGCGGCGGCTCCGGCCGCGGCCAGCCCCAGCACCGCGCCGGCGGCCACCCCCGCGCGGCGCGCCCACCCCCCGCCGGACGTACTGGTCATGCCCAGGTCACGTGTCCGCGTTCAGGTGGACGCGCGGCACCCGGGCGCCGATCCGGGTCACGATCTCGTACGAGATGGTGCCCACCGCCCGCGCCCAGTCCTCGGCCGTCGGCTCGCCGCGGTCCCCCGGGCCGAAGAGGATCGCCTCGTCCCCCGCCTCGGCCGTGTCCCCGCCCAGGTCCACCACGAACTGGTCCATGGCCACCCGCCCGGCGACCGTCCGCCACTTCCCCGCCACCAGGACCGGCCCGACGCCGGAGGCGTGCCGGGGGATGCCGTCGGCGTAGCCGGCCGGGACCAGGGCGAGGGTCGTCTCGCCGGCGGTGGTGTAGTGGTGCCCGTAGCTCACCCCGTGCCCGGCCGGGACCCGCTTGACGCTCGCGAGGGCGGCGCGCAGGGTCATCACGGGCCGCAGCCCGAAGTCCTGGGGCAGGCCGACCTCGGGCGAGGGCGAGAGCCCGTAGACCGAGATGCCGGTGCGCACCAGGTCGTAGTGCGCCTCGGGGAGCGTGAGCGTGGCCGGCGAGTTGGCGATGTGCCGCACCTCCGGGTCGAGCCCGGCGCGGGCCACGACGGCCAGGGCCTCCTCGAAGACGGCGAGCTGCGCGGCGTTGGAGGGATGGCCGGGCTCGTCGGCGCAGGCGAGGTGCGACCACACCCCGACGACCCGGACCGTGCCCTCCTTCTCGGCGGCGCGGGCGGCGGCCACCAGATCGGGCCAGTCGGCGGGCTGGCAGCCGTTGCGGCCCAGCCCGGTGTCGATCTTCAGGTGGACGCGCGCGGTGCGGTCGCAGGCGCGGGCGGCGGCCGTGATCTCCTCCAGCGCCCAGAGGGCGCTCGCCGAGACGTCGACGTCCGCCTCGATCACCTCGCGCCACGGCCCGCCGGGCGTCCACAGCCAGCACATCAGCCGGCCGCGGTCCCCGGCGGCGCGCAGCGCCAGCGCCTCCTCGGGGGTGGCCGTCCCCAGCCAGGTCGCCCCCGCCCGCCGTGCGGCACGGGCGCAGGGGACCGCACCGTGACCGTAGGCGTCGGACTTCACCACGGCCATCAGTTCGGCACCGTTCGCGCGCTCCCTCAGCGCGCGGACGTTGCCGCGCAGCGCGTCGAGGTCGATCTCCGCGCTGACCCGGTGGGTCGCTGCCGCGCGGGGGGCGGGAGGCTCGCTTGCGACGTTCACCACCACAGTGTCTCAGGTCGTCCCGGGTCCTCTTTCGGCCACGTCCCGTCCCGTCGCGCGCCGGGTCGGCGGGACGGGGCGGGGCGCTCGGCGCGTGCCGTCCGTGACGTCCTCCCAGACCCGTCGCAGGGCCTCCGCCACGTCCAGCGCACTGGCCAGGGGAGCCGCCAGCCGTCCCGCGAGGCCGTGGAGGTAGGCGCCCGCCATCGCCGCGTCGGGGGCCGCGAGCCCGGCGGCGAGCAGCGAGCCGATCAGCCCGGAGAGCACGTCGCCGCTGCCGGCCGTCGCCAGCCAGCCGGTGCCGGTGGGGTTGACCCGCACGGGACGGTCCTCGTCCGGCTCGGCGACCAGCGTGGTCGAGCCCTTGAGCAGCACCGTCGCCCGGTACCGCCGGGCCAGCTCCCGCACCGACGCCAGTCGGGCCGCCTCGACCTCCCCGCGCGCCGTGCCGAGCAGCGCCGCCGCCTCCCCGGCGTGCGGGGTGAGGACGGTCGGCGCCGTCCGCTCCCGGACCCGCTCGGCGTCCATCAGCCGCAGCCCGTCGGCGTCCACCAGCACCGGCACGTCCAACGCCAGCACCTCGCGCACGGTCTCCGCCGCCCGGGGCCCGTCGCCCAGTCCGGGCCCGACGACCCACGCCTGCGCCCGGCCCGCCTCGGTGGGCGAGCCGGCGGAGACCAGCGTCTCGGGGAAGCGGGCGATCACCACGTCGGTGGCGGGCCCGGCGTACCGCACGGCCCCCGCGCCGCCGCGCAGCGCGCCCGCCACGGCGAGCACGGCCGCGCCCGGGTAGCGGGCGGAGCCGGCCGCGATCCCGGTGACGCCGCGCCGGTACTTGTCGCTCTCGGCCGCCGGACGGGGCAGCAGCGCGGCCACGTCCGCGTGCCGCGGCGCGCGGACCGGCGGCTCGGCCGCCTCCAGGTACGGCCCCAGGCCGATGTCGATCAGCCGCACCGCTCCGGCGTGCTCGCGGGCCGGGTCGATCAGCAGCCCCGGCTTGTACGCGCCGAAGGTGACCGTCGCCGCGGCCCGCACCGCCACCCCGTGCACCTCGCCGGTGTCGGCGTCGACACCGCTGGGCAGGTCCACGGCGACGACGGGCACCCCGGCCTCCTGGACGACCCGCAGGACCTCCACCGCGTCGGGACGCAGACCGCCCCGGCCGCCGATGCCGACGATGCCGTCCACCACGAGGTCGGCCCGCCGGATCAGGGCGGGGAGGTCGGCGGGCACGCCCTCGACCACGGACGAGGGCGCCGCCACCGCCCGGCCCCCGGCCGCCCGCAGGGCGGCGAGCCCGGCCTCGTGCGCCTTCTCGGGGTTGAGCAGCACGGCGGTCACCCCGGCTCCGCGCCGCGCCAGGTGCGCCCCGGCGAACAGCGCGTCCCCGCCGTTGTCGCCGCTGCCGACGAGCAGGACGACGCGGGTGCCGTACGTCCGCCCCAGCAGTCCGGCGCAGGCGGCGGCCAGCCCGGCGGCGGCGCGTCTCATCAGCGCGCCCCGAGGCAGCCGCGCCATCAACTCCCGCTCGGCGGCCCGTACGGTCCGCACGCTGTAGGCATCTCTCATGCCCACAGTCTGACCGCTCCCCGCCGGCTCACCCCTCCGCGATCACCACCGCGGAGGCCACCCCGGCGTCGTGGCTGAGGGACACGTGCCAGTGCCGTACGCCCAGTTCGTCCGCGCGGGCCGCCACTGTGCCGCGCACCCGCAGTGACGGCCGACCGTTGTCGGCCGCCACCACCTCGGCGTCCCTCCACAGCAGCCCGCCGGGTGCGCCCAGGGCCTTGGCGAGGGCCTCCTTGGCGGCGAACCGCGCGGCCAGGGAGGCGACCCCGCGCCGTTCCCCGCCGGGCAGCAGCAGCTCCGCCGGGACGAACAGGCGCTCGGCCAGGGCGGGGGTGCGTTCCAGCGCGGCGGCGAAGCGGTCGATCTCGGCCACGTCGATGCCCACGCCGACGATCACCGGAGTCCCCCGTTCCGTGTCACTCCGTCCTCACTCCACCGTCACGGACTTGGCCAGGTTCCGCGGCTGGTCCACCTCGTTGCCGCGGGCCGTGGCCAGCTCGCACGCGAAGACCTGGAGCGGCACGGTGGCCACCAGCGGCTGGAGCAGGGTGGGCGTGGCGGGGATGCGCACCAGGTGGTCGGCGTACGGCACGACCGTGTCGTCGCCCTCCTCGGCGATGACGATGGTCCGCGCGCCCCGGGCCCGGATCTCCTGGATGTTGGAGACGATCTTGTCGTGCAGGACGGACCGGCCGCGCGGCGACGGCACGACCACGACCACCGGCAGGTCCTCCTCGATCAGGGCGATCGGACCGTGCTTGAGCTCTCCGGCGGCGAAGCCCTCGGCGTGCATGTACGCCAGTTCCTTGAGCTTGAGCGCGCCCTCCAGGGCCACGGGGTAGCCGACGTGGCGGCCGAGGAAGAGCACGGTGTTCTTGTCGGCCAGGTTTCTGGCCAGCTCCCGCACCGGCTCCATCGTGCCGAGGACCTTCTCGACCTCGGTGGAGATCCGGGACAGCTCGCGGATCACCGACCGGATCTCGTCGCCCCACTGGGTGCCGCGCACCTGGCCCAGGTAGAGGGCGACCAGGTAGCAGGCGACGAGCTGGGTCAGGAACGCCTTGGTGGAGGCGACCGCGACCTCGGGGCCGGCGTGGGTGTAGAGCACCGCGTCGGACTCGCGCGGGATCGTCGATCCGTTGGTGTTGCAGATGGCCAGCACCTTGGCGCCCTGCTCGCGGGCGTGGCGCAGCGCCATCAGGGTGTCCATGGTCTCGCCGGACTGGCTGATGGCGATGACCAGCGTGCGCGGGTTCAGGATCGGGTCGCGGTAGCGGAACTCGCTGGCCAACTCGGTCTCGCAGGGGATGCGCGTCCAGTGCTCGATGGCGTACTTGGCGATCATCCCGGCGTGGAAGGCCGTGCCGCAGGCCACGATGACGACCTTGTCGACCTCGCGGAGCACGTGGTCGGGGATGTGGACCTCGTCCAGGGTCAGCCGACCGGACTCGTCGATGCGGCCCAGGAGGGTGTCGGCGACCGCCTTGGGCTGCTCGGCGATCTCCTTGAGCATGAAGTAGTCGTAGCCGCCCTTCTCGGCGGCCGAGGCGTCCCAGTCCACGTGGTAGGTGCGGACGTCGGCGGGGGCGCCGTCGAAGTCGGTGACCGTCACCTGGTCGCGCTTGAGCTCCACGACCTGGTCCTGGCCCAGCTCGATCGCCTCGCGGGTGTGGGCGATGAACGCGGCGACGTCGGAGGCGAGGAAGTTCTCGCCGTCGCCGACGCCCACCACCAGCGGGGAGTTCCGCCGGGCGCCGACGACGGTGTCCGGCTCGTCCGCGTGCACCGCGACGAGGGTGAAGGCGCCCTCCAGGCGGCGGCACACCTGCCGCATCGCCTCGGCGAGGTCGCCGCAGGAGGAGAAGTTCTCGGCGAGCAGGTGGGCGACGACCTCGGTGTCGGTCTCGGAGTTCAGGTGGTGGCCGCGTTCGGCCAGCTCCGCGCGGAGCGCGGCGAAGTTCTCGATGATGCCGTTGTGGACGACCGCGACCCGCCCGGAGTTGTCCAGGTGCGGATGCGCGTTGGCGTCGGTCGGCCCGCCGTGGGTGGCCCACCGGGTGTGGCCGATGCCGGTGGTTCCGGCGGGCAGCGGGCGCTCGTCCAGGAGTTTGCCGAGGTTGGCCAGCTTCCCGGCCTTCTTCGCAGCCGCCAGGCCCCCGTCGGCCAGAACGGCCACACCCGCCGAGTCGTAGCCGCGGTACTCCAACCGCTTCAGTCCCGCGATGACGACGTCGAGGGCGGACTGCCCTCCTACATAACCAACGATTCCGCACATGTGGGCAGCCTAAGGGGCGGCGGGTGCGATCGTGGTCAGCGCCCTCGCGCTATTCGGTCCGCGGCGTCCTCGACGATCTCCAGGTACTCCGACTCCTCGCAGCGCGGCTTGCTGCCGGGGCGGTACAACTCCAGCGCGTCCCGCAGGTCTTCGCCCAGATCCTCGTCGGGCAGCTCGTCGACGGAATCCTCCCACGCGCGGGCGGCGCGGGCCGCGGGCACGGTGGCGGCGGGGCGGTGACGCGGTGCACGGAAACGCGGGAACGACAGCGACATGGGATCCTCCGACCCGAGACGCAACGGAACAACCGTGCGATTACGGTCAACGTAGCCGCGTCGGACCGTTCCGTACACCCCCGCGACCCCGTCTTCTGTGCCACTGATCACACCTCCTCGCCCGGTGGGCCGGGCCGTGCGCGCACCACAATGGGCCCGTGTCCACCCTCGCCACCCCGCCGGCTCCGCCGACCTCGCCGGCTCCGGCGCCGCAGCGCCGCGGCCGTTCCGACGCGAGCCCGTTCGTCGACCTCTCGCGCGCCGAGTGGAGCGCGCTGCGCGACAAGACGCCCCTGCCGCTGACCGCCGCGGAGGTGGAGGAGCTGCGCGGGCTCGGCGACGTCATCGACCTGGACGAGGTGCGGGACGTCTACCTGCCGCTGTCCCGGCTGCTCAACCTGTACGTGGGCGCCACCCACGGCCTGCGCGGCGCGCTCAACACCTTCCTCGGCGACGCGGGCGGCCACGGCGCCCAGAGCGGCACGCCGTTCGTCATCGGGGTCGCGGGCAGCGTCGCGGTGGGCAAGTCCACCGTCGCGCGCCTGCTGCGGGCGCTGCTGGCCCGCTGGCCGGAGCACCCGCGCGTGGAGCTGGTGACCACGGACGGGTTCCTGTTCCCCAACGCGGAGCTGCGGCGGCGCGGGCTGATGGCGCGGAAGGGGTTCCCCGAGTCCTACGACCGCCGCGCGCTCACCCGTTTCGTCGCGGACGTCAAGGCGGGCCGGGAGGAGGTCACCGCCCCCGTCTACTCGCACCTGATCTACGACATCGTCCCCGACCGGACGCTGACCGTGCGCCGCCCCGACATCCTGATCGTGGAGGGCCTCAACGTCCTCCAGCCCGCCCTCCCCGGCAAGGACGGCCGGACCCGGCTCGCGGTCGCCGACTACTTCGACTTCTCCGTCTACGTGGACGCGCGCACCGAGGACATCGAACGGTGGTACCTGGGCCGCTTCCGCAAGCTGCGCGAGACGGCCTTCCAGGACCCGTCCTCGTACTTCCGCCGGTACACGCAGGTGTCGGAGGAGGAGGCGCTGGACTACGCGCGCGGCATCTGGCGGACGATCAACCGGCCGAACCTGGAGCAGAACATCGCCCCCACCCGCGGCCGGGCCAGTCTCGTCCTGCGCAAGGGCCCGGACCACAAGGTCCAGCGCCTGTCGCTGCGGAAGCTCTGAGGGCCGGGGACGGCCGCCGCGCGGGGTCGGTCCGCCGACGGCGCGCACGCGGACGCACGCGCCGGCGTCCCGGCCGGTTCGGCGCCGGACACGCGGACGCGGGGCGACACCCACCGGCCGCCCCACCCGCACCCCGCCCGCGCGGCGGCGCGGAGCGCCGGCCTCAGCCCAGGGCGGACTTGACCTCGTCGGCCAGCCGACCGGCCACCGTGCGGGCCTGTTCCAGGTCGGCGGCCTCGACCATCACCCGCACCAGCGGCTCGGTGCCGGAGGAGCGCAGCAGCACCCGGCCGGTCTCGCCCAGCTCCCGTTCGGCCTCGGTCACGGCCGCGGCCAGCCGGGCCGAGGAGCCGACCCGGCTCTTGTCCACGTCCCGCACGTTGATCAGCACCTGCGGCAGACGCTCCATGACGGCCGCCAGCTCCGCCAGGGGCCGGCCGGTGGCGGCCACGCGCGCGGCCAGCAGCAGACCGGTCAGGGTGCCGTCGCCGGTGGTGGCGTGGTCCAGGACGATGACGTGCCCGGACTGCTCGCCGCCCAGCGAGTAGCCGCCGCGCTTCATCTCCTCCAGCACGTAGCGGTCGCCGACCGCCGTCTGGAGCAGTTCGACGCCCTCGCGCTCCATGGCGAGCTTGAAGCCGAGGTTGGACATCACCGTGGCCACCACGGTGTTCTTCCGCAGCGTCCCGGCCTCCTTCATCCCCAGGGCCAGGACGCTGAGGATCTGGTCGCCGTCGACCTCGTCGCCGTTCGCGTCCACGGCCAGGCAGCGGTCGGCGTCGCCGTCGTGCGCCACGCCCAGGTCGGCGCCGTGCTCGACCACGGCCGCGCGCAGTCCGTCCAGGTGCGTGGAGCCGCAGCCGTCGTTGATGTTGAGCCCGTCGGGCTCGGTGGCGATGGTGACCACCTCGGCGCCCGCCCGCGCGAACGCCTCCGGGGAGACCCGGGCCGCCGCGCCGTGCGCGCCGTCGATGACGACCTTGAGTCCGTCGAGCCGGTTGGGCAGGACGCCGACCAGGTGCGCGACGTACTTGTCGAAGCCCTCGTCGTACTCCCTGACGCGGCCCACGCCGGCGCCCGTCGGCCGGTCCCAGGGCTCGCCGGAGACGTGCTCGCGGTAGACCTGCTCGATGCGGTCCTCCAGCTCGTCGGCGAGCTTGTGGCCGCCGCGGGCGAAGAACTTGATGCCGTTGTCGGGCATGGGGTTGTGGCTGGCGGAGAGCATCACGCCCAGGTCGGCGCCGAGCGCGCCGGTCAGGTACGCCACGGCCGGGGTCGGCAGCACGCCCACCCGCAGCACGTCCACGCCCGCGCTGGCCAGTCCGGCCACCACGGCGGCCTCCAGGAACTCCCCGGACGCGCGCGGATCACGTCCGACCACCGCCACCGGGCGGTGGCCCGCGAACGTACCCGCCTCGGCGAGCACGTGCGCCGCCGCGACCGACAGACCGAGCGCCATTTCGGCGGTCAGGTCGGCGTTGGCGACACCGCGCACACCGTCCGTACCGAAGAGTCGTCCCACCGTGGTTCCTCCGAGTTCAAGCCGAGGTCGGGCCTGTGGCAGGCCCGGCTCATCCAGATATACGCCCCTCGACCGCGGATGCGGCACGACCGCACGCCCGGGACGCCCCCGGCCACCCCACCGGGCGCAGGGGGGCGTGCCTCGGCCGGGGGGCGGGCGTTTGCGAAGACGAACGCCCCGACGCACCGTGAGGGTGCTGTCGGGGCGCTCATCAGCGGATGCCAGGGATTCCAGCCGGCTCGGCGCGGATCAGCGCTTGCTGTACTGGGTGCCCTTGCGGGCCTTCTTCAGACCGGCCTTCTTGCGCTCGACGGCGCGGGCGTCGCGGGTCAGGAAGCCGGCCTTCTTCAGCGGGCCGCGGTTGTTGTCCACGTCCGCCTCGTTCAGCGCACGGGCCACGCCCAGACGCAGCGCACCGGCCTGGCCGGAGACGCCGCCGCCGTTGATGCGGGCGATGACGTCGTAGCGGTTCTCCAGCTCGAGGACCTTGAAGGGCTCGTTGACTTCCTGCTGGTGCACCTTGTTCGGGAAGTAGGACTCCAGGGTGCGACCGTTGATCTTCCACTGGCCGGTGCCCGGCACGATGCGGACACGGGCGACCGCGTTCTTGCGGCGACCGGTACCGGCGGCCGGCTGCGGCTCGCCGAAGCGGGACGCCAGCGACTCGGTGGTGTACTCCTCGACGCTCTCGGGCGTCTCGGTGGTGTAGGACTCGATGTCCTCGACCTCTTCGATCGGGGTCTCGGGGGTGGTCTCGGCCACGGTTCTCCTCAGCTTCTCTTCGTCTTGGGTGGCCGGACTACTGCGCGACCTGGGTGATCTCGAACGGGACCGGCTGCTGGGCAGCGTGCGGGTGGTTCTCGCCCGCGTAGACCTTCAGCTTCGAGAGCATCTGGCGGCCCAGGGAGTTCTTCGGGAGCATGCCGCGGACGGCCTTCTCCACGGCCTTCTCGGGGTTCTTCCGCAGGAGGTCGTCGTAGCGGACGGACCGCAGACCACCCGGGTAGCCCGAGTGGCGGTAGGCCAGCTTCTGAGTCCGCTTGTTGCCGGAGAGGTGCACCTTGTCGGCGTTGATGATGATGACGAAGTCACCAGCGTCAACGTGCGGCGCGTACACCGGCTTGTGCTTGCCCCTCAGAAGGGTGGCGGCCTGGGAGGCCAGGCGGCCCAGGACGACATCGGTGGCGTCGATGACGTGCCACTGGCGCTGGATGTCGCCGGGCTTGGGGCTGTACGTACGCACGGTCGTAGCCTTCGCTTCTTCAGTGAGTGTTTCCTGACAAGGTCACCGGAGATCACGACAGCCTTGACCACGCGTCGGTGACGCAAGCCGAAGCGGGTCGCTGGTCATCGTCCTGGTGGACCAGGCGTAACGGCCTCTCACGTGAGAACGAGCAAGCCAATACGCACAACGAACCAGCAGGATACCGGCCCTCCTCCGCACGGGTCAAAACGCCCCTCCATCGGACGCGTGCGATCCCGGCCCGCTCACGCTCGGTGAGCGGGTCGGGCGCCGTCCGCGTCAGCGCGCCCGCGCCACCCGCCCCTCGTCCCAGACGGGTTCCGGGACCTCCCGCACCCGCCCGTCCGCACCGAAGACCAGGAAGCGGTCGAAGGACCGGGCGAACCAGCGGTCGTGCGTCACCGCCAGCACCGTCCCCTCGTACGCCTCCAGCCCCTGCTGGAGCGCCTCGGCGCTCTCCAGGTCCAGGTTGTCGGTCGGCTCGTCCAGGAGCAGCGCCGTGGAGCCGGCCAGCTCCAGCAGGAGGATCTGGAAGCGGGCCTGCTGGCCGCCGGAGAGCTTCTCGAAGGGCTGTTCGGCCTGTCGGTCCAGCTCGTAGCGGCGCAGCGCGGACATCGCCGCGCCCCGGTCCCTGGCGTGTTCGGTCCACAGGATGTCGAGCAGGGTGCGACCCTCCAGCTCGGGATGCGCGTGCGTCTGGGCGAAGTGCCCCGGTACGACCCGAGCGCCCAGCTTCCACTCCCCCGTGTGGGCCACGTCGCCGCCGGCCAGCAACCGCAGGAAGTGCGACTTGCCCGAGCCGTTCGAACCGAGGACGGCGACCCGCTCCCCGTGGAAGACCTCCAGGTCGAACGGCTTCATCAGCCCGGTCGGCTCCAGTCCGGAGCACGTGATCGCCCGCACCCCGGTGCGTCCGCCGCGCAGTCGCATCCGGATGTCCTGCTCGCGCGGGGGCTCCTGCGGCGGGCCCGCCTCCTCGAACTTCCGCAGCCGGGTGCGCGCCGCCTGGTAGCGGGAGGCGAGCCCGTCGTTGTAGGCGGCCTTCTGCTTGAGGGTGTTCACCAACTGTTTGAGCCGGGCGTGCTGCTCGTCCCAGCGGCGCCGCAGCTCCTCGAAGCGCTCGAAGCGTTCCTTCCGGGCCCGGTGGTATGTGGCGAAGCCGCCGCCGTGCACCCACACGTCCGATCCCGAAGGCCCCGGCTCCACGCTGACGATCTTCTGCGCCGCCCGCGCCAGCAGCTCCCGGTCGTGGGAGACGAACAGGACCGTCTTGCGGGTCTCGTTCAGCCGCTCCTCCAGCCACCGCTTGCCGGGGACGTCGAGGTAGTTGTCCGGCTCGTCCAGCAGCAGCACCTCGTCCGGGCCGCGCAGCAGCGCCTCCAGGACCAGCCGCTTCTGCTCGCCGCCGGACAGGGTGCGCACCTTGCGCCACTGCGCCTTGTCGTACGGCACGCCCAGCGCGGCCGTGGTGCACATGTCCCAGACGGTCTCGGCCTCGTAGCCGCCGGCCTCGGCCCAGTCGGCGAGGGCCTGCGCGTACGCCATCTGCGCGGCCTCGTCGTCGACCTCCATGATCGCCAGTTCGGCGGCGTCGACGGCCTCCGCCGCCTGCCGGACGCGCGGCCGGGCCACCGAGACCAGCAGGTCGCGGACCGTCCGCTCGTCCCGCACCGACCCCACGAACTGCGGCATCACCCCGAGCCCGCCACTGGCCGTCACCGTGCCGCCGTGCGGCTCCAGCTCGCCCGCGATCAGCCTCAGCAGCGTGGTCTTCCCCGCGCCGTTGGCGCCCACCAGGGCCACCGAGGCGCCCTCGCCCACCCGGAACGAGACATCGTTCAGCAGCACCCTCCCGTCGGGCAGGTGGTACTCCAGGTGTGCCGCCTCCACGTGTCCCATGCCCACGACTCTGGCCGGGGGTCGGATGCCACGGCAAGCGAATAAGATGCGCCCATGAGCTTTGGGCAGGGGGGGCCGGGCTGGGGCCCGGGAGGACCGTCCACACCGTCCACACCGGACTGGGCCGCACTCGCCGAGGAGACCGAGCGCGCCCGCGCCCGGCGTCGCCGCCTGCTGATGATCGGCGGCGGCGCGGTGGCCACGGCGGTCGTGGCCGCGATCGTGGCGACCGCCGTGGTCAGCGAGGACGGGTCCGGCGCCCGGGCGTCCGACGGTCCCTCCGCGACGCTCCCGCCGTCCGAGACCCTGCCGGCCGATCCGGAGCAGCCGGAGCCGACCTTCTCCTCCGAGCCCCCGCCCCCTCCCCCGCCGGACCCGCGCGACTTCCTCTCCGACCCCGAGAAGGACACCGCCCCGCTCACCGCCGACACCCTCTTCCCCGGCGCCTCGATGACGGCCAACGGCCGGAAGTACGCCAAGGGCGCCACCGCCTCCACGAAAAGCTGCGCCTCCGGCACCCAGGGCGCCCTCGGGCCGGTGCTGACCAGGAACGGCTGCCGCGAGCTGATCCGCGTGACGTACCGGCGCGACGGCATCGCGGTCACCGTCGGCGTCGCCGTCTTCGACAGCGACGAGGCCGCGGCGAAGGCCAAGGAGCAGGCCCGTCCCAACGTCGCCTCCCTGCCGGGCGCGGGCGTCCCCACCTTCTGCCGGGGCGTGACCTGCCACACCTCGGCCAACGCGCTGGGCCGCTACGCGTACTTCACCATCGCCGGCTACACCGACGGCAGGAACGTCACCACCTCCGACACCGTCGCCCCCCGGGCCGGTCGCGACGCCGCGGACTTCGCCTTCGCCCGCATCCTCGACCGCGGCCGGGAACAGGCGGAGGCATCCGTCGCGGAGGACGCGCGGGGCTGACGGCGGAACGACCGTCGGGAACCGTCGTCGAGAGCCGCGGGGAGGGTCGCCGGGAGAGCGTGGGGTTCCCGCCGTCCCGGCCGCCGTCCGAGCTCGGCGTCCCCCTGTTCCCGGTGGGGCAGGAGCGGCGCCGCGCGCGCCGGCGCGTCGGGGGCGTCCAGGACCACGGGCCTCGTCGGGCGGCGGGTCGGCCCCCACGTGGGGGAGGTGACGCAGGAGGCGGGGGAAGGACGGCAGGAAGGACACACGACCCCACGGGCGCGGTCCCGGCCGGCCGTTTTCGGTGACGATCCCGCATCGGCCCCCGTACCGGCACCGCCGCCCCGGGCCGGGCCCGGGGCGGCGGCGGGACGTCAGTCCTGCTGGGCGCCCGGCGGAAGTTGACGCAGGGTCACCTTGGTGGCGGTCTTCTGCTTGAAGGCCCAGTCGAGCATCTTCGTCGCGTCCGCGTAGCGGTCGGAGCTGTTGAGGATGGCACCGACGACCGTGCGCTTGTCGCGCGTCGCCGCGAACACCAGGCAGGGACCGGCCTTGGTGCCCGTGCCCGTCTTGATGCCGATCACGCCCTTGTACGAACCGAGCAGCTTGTTGGTGTTGTACCAGGTGTACGTGCGGCCGTTGGTCGCCTTCTGGACGGTCTTGGTCGACTTGACCACCGTCTTGAAGGTGGCGTTCCCCAGCGCGTGCCGCGCCAGTTTGGCCAGGTCGCGCGGGGTCGAGTAGTTGTTGCCCGTCTTGGATATGCCGTCGAAGGAGTCGAACTTCGTGTTCTTCATCCCCAGGTCGGCGGCCTTCTTGTTCATCTTGGAGATGAACGACTTGGTGCGGGCCGCCGTGGTGCTGCCGCTGCCGAAGGTGTCCGCCAGCGCGTACGCCGCGTCACAGCCGGAGGGCAGCATCAGCCCGTACAGCAGTTGCCGCACGGTGAGCTTGTCGCCCGTCTTCAGGTCGGCGGTGCTGGCTCCGTACTGGGCGACGTAGTCGCGGTACGCCTTCTTGACCGTGACCTTGCGGTCGAGGTCGACACCCTTGGTGGTGACGACGACCGCAGCCGTCATGATCTTGGTGGTGCTGGCCATCTCGCGCTTGGTGTCCGCGGCCTTGCTCCACAGGGTCTTGTTGGGGCCGCTGTCCAGGAGGAAGGCGCCCTTGGCCTTGATGCCGGACGGTCCTCCGGCCGCCTGCGCCGGTGCCACCAGCGGCCCCGCGATCAGGACGGCTCCCGCCGTCACCGCCACCGCGCCCGCCCGGCGGGTCCCCCTCGTTAGAGATCTCAATGGACGCTCCGTCGTCATGGTCGTGGGCCCGCGTGCCACGGGCCCTGACCATCTGACCGACGGAGGGGCGCAAGGGTTGCCGTCGGATCGCGCCAATCCCTCAGCAGCAGCCGGCCGTCGCGCTCGGGAGCGTGCGCCGATTGCGCGCCTCGGCGTTGCGCGCGGCCAGCAGCTCGTCGGCCGGGTAGCCGACCTCCTCCAGGGTGAGCCCGTGCGGTCGCACCACGTGGACGGCCGAGTCCCGCACGCCCGCGGCCAGCACCTCGGCGGGCCACGACGGCGGCCGGTGGCCGTCGCCGACGAAGAGCAGCGCGCCGACCAGCGAGCGGACCATGTTGTGGCAGAAGGCGTCGGCGACGACTCTCGCCTCCACGATCCCGTCCGGCCGCCGCTCCCAGCTCAGCTCCTTGAGCGTGCGTATGGTCGTCGCGCCCTCGCGCCGCTTGCAGTAGGCCGCGAAGTCGTGCTCGCCCAGCAGGCCCTTCGCCGCGGCGTTCATGGCGTCCACGTCCAGCGGCCAGTCGTGCCAGAGCACGTGGCCCCGCTGGAGGGGGTCCACCCCGCCCGGGTGGTCGCAGACCCGGTAGGCGTAGCGGCGCCAGACGGCCGAGAACCGCGCGTTGAAGTGGGGCGGTGCCTGGGCGATCCGGTGGACCCGCACGTCGTGCGGCAGCCGTCCGGCCAGCCGGCGCAGCAGCTTCTCCCGGTGCGCCTCCCACACGTCCTCGGGCAGGTCGACGTGCGCCACCTGGCCGCGGGCGTGCACGCCCGCGTCGGTGCGGCCGGCCACCGTCAGCTCGAAGGTCTCCTCCGAGCGGGTCACGGTCCGCAGCGCGTCCTCCAGCTCGCCCTGCACGGTGCGCCGCCCGTGCTGCCGGGCCCAGCCCGAGAAGTCCCTGCCGTCGTACGACAGGTCCAACCGGACCCGTACGCGTCCGGGCTCCACTTCGTCGCTCACGCGGGTGATCCTCTCAAACGGCGGCGGACCCGCTCCCGGTCGGGAGGCGGGTCCGCCGTGTTCAGCTCGTCACGAGGGTCGAGGGGCGCCTCAGGCGTCCTTCTTCTCCTCGGCCGGAGCCTCGGCCTCGGCCTTCTCCTCGGCCGGAGCCTCGGTCTCGGTCTTCTCCTCGGCCGGGGCCTCGGCGGCCTCGTCCTTCTCGAGGCTCTTCAGGGCCTCGTCGCCCGCGGCGTCCTTGGCCTGCTCCTGCTCCTTGACCGAGCGCTTCGTGGCGGCCTCGGCCTCGCCGACGGCCTCCTGCTGCACGGTCAGGGCCTCCACCAGCTCGATGACGGCCATGGGAGCGTTGTCGCCACGGCGGTTACCGATCTTGGTGATCCGGGTGTAGCCACCCGGACGGTTCTCGTAGCGGGGGGCGATCTCGGTGAAGAGCGTGTGCACGACGCTCTTGTCGAGGATCGTCCGCATCACCTGACGGCGGTTGTGAAGGTCGCCCTTCTTCGCCTTGGTGATCAGACGCTCCGCCACCGGGCGCAGCCTGCGGGCCTTGGCCTCGGTGGTGGTGATGCGGCCGTGCTCGAAGAGGCTGGTGGCGAGGTTCGCCAGCATGGCCTTCTCGTGCGCGGGGCCGCCGCCGAGGCGGGCACCCTTGGTGGGCTTGGGCATGATCCGTTGTCCTCTCTCCTGCACCGGCCGTATCAGGTACCGGTGTCAGTGTCCGCACGGGCTTGTGCCCGCGGGATTCCGGAGCGCGCGGCGCGGCCCCGGATGCGTGGGCCGACCGGGCACGGCTGGTGCCGCGCCCGGTCGGGGTGCCGGTGTGAACCGGCGTCGGTACCGTCCGACGCCGGTCAGTACTGCTCGGTCTCGACGAAACCGGAGTCCGCGTCGTCGTCGGCGCCGAAGGCGTCCGCGGCGGCGGTCGGGTCGAATCCGGGCGGGCTGTCCTTGAGGGTCAGGCCCATGCCGGCCAGCTTCGCCTTGACCTCGTCGATCGACTTCGCGCCGAAGTTGCGGATGTCGAGCAGGTCCGCCTCGGAGCGGGCGACCAGCTCGCCCACGGAGTGGATGCCCTCGCGCTTGAGGCAGTTGTAGGAGCGGACGGTCAGCTCCAGCTCCTCGATCGGCAGGGCCAGGTCGGCGGCGAGCGCGGCGTCCGTCGGAGACGGACCCATGTCGATGCCCTCGGCGTCGACGTTCAGCTCGCGGGCCAGGCCGAACAGCTCGACCAGGGTCTTGCCGGCGGACGCCATGGCGTCACGGGGACGCATGGCCTCCTTGGTCTCGACGTCGACGATCAGCTTGTCGAAGTCGGTGCGCTGCTCGACACGGGTCGCCTCGACCTTGTAGGTGACCTTGAGCACCGGCGAGTAGATGGAGTCGACCGGGATGCGGCCGATCTCCTGGCCGGCCTGCTTGTTCTGCGCGGCGGAGACGTAGCCGCGACCGCGCTCGACGGTCAGCTCCATCTCCAGCTTCCCCTTGCTGTTCAGCGTGGCGAGAACCAGATCGGGGTTGTGGACCTCGACACCGGCCGGCGGGGCGATGTCGGCGGCGGTGACCAGACCCGGGCCCTGCTTGCGCAGGTACATCACGACCGGCTCGTCGTGCTCGGAGGAGACGACGAGGCTCTTGATGTTGAGGATCAGGTCGGTGACGTCCTCCTTGACGCCCGGCACGGTGGTGAACTCGTGCAGGACGCCGTCGATCCGGATGCTGGTCACGGCAGCACCGGGGATCGAGGAGAGGAGCGTACGACGCAGGGAGTTGCCGAGGGTGTAGCCGAAGCCGGGCTCCAGCGGTTCGATCACGAACCGGGAACGGAATTCGTCCACGACCTCTTCGGTCAGTGAGGGGCGCTGAGCGATCAGCATGGGGATGTGCCTCCAGTCTTCGGCAACCGCTATTTGATGCCGAGCATCGGGCAGGAGGCCCGATATCTACTGCAAGGGTACGGGCGGCGCGACACGTACGTACCGCACCGCCCGTACCGCGAGCCGTTACTTCGAGTACAGCTCGACGATGAGCTGCTCCTGCACCTGGGTGTCGATCACCTGGCGCTCGGGCAGCGAGTGGACGAGGATCCGCAGCTTGGAGGGGATGGCCTCCAGCCACGCCGGCACGGTCTTCTCGCCGGCCTCCGCCTGAGCCACCTGGAAGGGGGTCAGGTTACGGGAGGAGGGACGGACCTCGACGATGTCGTTCGGGGAGACCCGGAACGACGGGATGTCGGTCTTGCGACCGTTCACCATGATGTGCCCGTGACGGACGAGCTGACGGGCGTGGTCGCGGGACTTGGCGAAGCCGGCCCGGTAGATCACGTTGTCCAGACGGGACTCGAGGATCTGCAGCAGGTTCTCACCCGTCTTGCCCTGCTTGCGGTTCGCCTCGTTGAAGTACCCGCGGAACTGCTTCTCCAGGACTCCGTAGATGCGAGCGGCCTTCTGCTTCTCACGCTTCTGCAGCAGGTACTCGCTGTCCTTGGTGCGCCCGCGCCCGTGCTCACCCGGGGGGTAAGGACGGATCTCGATCGGGCACTTAGCGCTCTCGCACTTGGCTCCCTTGAGGAAGAGCTTCTGCTTCTCCCGACGGCAACGCTTGCAGTCGGCCCCGGTGTAACGCGCCATGTTCGTGTATCTCCTACTTCAGCCTGGATCAGACGCGGCGACGCTTCGGCGGGCGGCAGCCGTTGTGCGGGGTCGGGGTGACGTCCTGGATCGAGCCGACCTCGAGGCCGGTGGCCTGGAGGGAGCGGATCGCGGTCTCACGGCCGGAGCCGGGACCCTTGACGAACACGTCGACCTTGCGCATCCCGTGCTCCTGCGCGCGGCGGGCGGCCGACTCGGCGGCCATCTGCGCGGCGAACGGGGTCGACTTGCGCGAACCCTTGAAGCCCACGTGACCGGCCGAGGCCCAGGAAATCACGTTGCCGGTGGGGTCGGTGATGGAAACGATGGTGTTGTTGAACGTGCTCTTGATGTGAGCGTGCCCGTGGGCGACGTTCTTCTTCTCCTTGCGGCGCACCTTCTTGGCGCCGGCCGTACGGCCCTTCGGAGGCATGGAAACTCTCTCCCGTGGAGGTGGTCGGTCCTACAGTCCGGACCACTGCTTCGGTGTCCGGTGCGGACTACTTCTTGCCCGGCTTCTTCTTACCGGCGATCGCGCGACGCGGACCCTTGCGGGTGCGGGCGTTGGTGCTGGTGCGCTGGCCCCGGACGGGCAGACCGCGGCGGTGACGCAGACCCTGGTAGCTGCCAATCTCCACCTTGCGGCGGATGTCGGCCTGGATCTCACGGCGGAGGTCACCCTCCGTCTTGATGTTGGCGTCCACGTACTCGCGGATCCGGACCAGCTCGTCCTCGGTCAGATCACGAACGCGCGTGTCCGGGTTCACACCGGTGTTCGCAAGCGTCTGCTTGGACAGCGTGCGGCCGATGCCGAAGACATAGGTGAGGGCGACCTCCACCCGCTTGTCGCGCGGGAGGTCAACGCCTTCGAGGCGTGCCATGAACGTGGCTCCTGGTTTCTTGTCGGAGGTCTTCCGCAGCACCGTTCCCGTAGCGAGTACGAGCCGGGTCCCCGGCCTCCGTCCGGGGGTGTCGTCCCCACCGACAGTGAAGGGTCACGGCGGGGGGTCGGGTGACTGCGTATCTACTTGTCGCTTGCGTCGCGCGAAGAACCGCGAGGTGCGAGGCGAAGGTCGTCGTGCGTCAGCCCTGGCGCTGCTTGTGGCGCAGGTTCTCGCAGATGACCATGACCCGGCCGTGGCGGCGGATCACCTTGCACTTGTCGCAGATCTTCTTGACGCTCGGCTTGACCTTCATGGATGTGAGGTTCTCCGGGTCAGGCCACCACCCCACGGGGAGTGGGGTGAAGGCAAGATCTACTTGTAGCGGTAGACGATCCGCCCACGCGTCAGGTCGTAGGGAGACAACTCCACCACGACACGGTCGTCGGGAAGGATACGGATGTAGTGCATCCGCATCTTGCCGCTGATGTGCGCGAGGACCTGGTGCCCGTTCTGGAGCTCCACCTTGAACATCGCGTTCGGGAGAGACTCGACGACGGTGCCCTCGATCTCGATGGCCCCTTGTTTTTTGGCCATGCTAGAGCGCTTCACCTTCCGGGATCGGCTACCTGGATCAGCCCGTGGGTGCGCGCAGGCACACATGGACCGACGAACCAGTCTACGGCACGCCGCCACGAAAGACGAATCGGGGATGTATGCCCATCCCGGGAGATCCTTATGCGGATCCGGGAGAACGTGTCGGCACCGCGCCGAGAACGCGCCCCGGGGAGGCCCCGGGGCGCGGAAGGGGCGTGCGGGCTCAGGCCAGGGGGTCGGGGGCGGCCGTGACGCCGTACTCGGCCAGCTTCGCCTTCCCGCCGTCCGGCGCGGTCAGCACCAGCGGTCCCTGCTCGGTCAGCGCGACGGAGTGCTCCCAGTGGCAGGCCCAGGAGCCGTCGTCCGTCTTGACCGTCCACTCGTCGTCCAGCACGTGGGTCTTCGCGGTGCCCAGGCTGACCATCGGCTCGATCGCCAGGCACATCCCGGGCACCAGGCGCGGGCCGCGACCGCGCCGGCGGTCCACGTAGTTCAGCAGGTGCGGGTCCATGTGCATCTGGCTGCCGATGCCGTGCCCGCCGTAGTCCTCGATGATCCCGTAGCGGCCGGAGGCCGGGCGGGGCTGGCGGCGGATGTAGCCCTCGATCGCCTTGGAGACGTCCACCAGCCGGTTGCCCTTGCGCATGGCCGCGATGCCGGCCCACATCGACTCCTCGGTGACCCGGCTCAGCTCGTGCAGCTCCGGGGCGTGCCCCTCGCCGACGAAGACGGTGATCGCCGCGTCCCCGTGCCAGCCGTCGACGATGGCGCCCGCGTCGATGGAGATGATGTCGCCCGACTTCAGGACCGTCTCCCGGTTCGGGATGCCGTGGACGACGACGTCGTTCACGGAGGTGCAGATGTTGCCGGGGAACCCGCCGTAGCCGAGGAAGTTCGGCTTGGCCCCGTGGTCGGCGAGCACCTTGGCGGCGACCTCGTCGAGGTCCTTGGTCGTCGCGCCCGGCACAGCCGCCTCGCGGCACGCCGCGTGCATCGCGGCGACGACCAGCCCGGCCGCGCGCATCTTCGCGATCTGCTCGGGGGTCTTGATCTCCACCATGCGGCTGACGCCTTCCAGCTTTCGGTTCCTGCAACGTCCGCCCGGCGCGACGGCGCCGGGCCCATCCCTACACGATACGGCCGCGGCGCCCGAATGGGGCACCGCGGCCGACCGTCGTCCTCGTCGCGACTAGGCGGCGCGCCCGAGCGCCTCCATGGCGCGCTGGGTCACCTCGGGGACCTTGCCGAGCGCCGAGATGGTCACCACCAGTTCCTGAGCCTTGTAGTAGTCGATGATCGGCTCGGTCTCGGTGTGGTAGACCTCCAGGCGCTTGCGGACGGTCTCCTCCTTGTCGTCCTCGCGCTGGTACAGCTCCCCGCCGCAGACGTCGCAGACGCCCTCGGCCTTCGGCGGGTTGTACTCCACGTGGAAGATGTGGCTGCTGTCGTTGCGGCACATCCGCCGTCCGGCGATCCGCCGGACGACCTCGTCCTCGGGAACCTCCAGGTCGAGCACCGCGTCCAGCTTCGTCCCCGTCTCGTGCAGGATGCCGTCCAGCGCCTCGGCCTGGACCAGGTTCCGCGGGAAACCGTCCAGCAGGAAGCCGCTCTGGGCGTCCGGCTGCTGCATACGCTCTTTGGCCATGCCGATGGTGATCTCGTCCGGTACGAGCTGCCCGGCTCGCATGTACTCCTGCGCCTTCTGCCCGAGCGGGGTGCCCTGGCTGATGTTGGCGCGGAAGAGGTCGCCTGTGGAGATGTGCGGGATGGACAGGTTCTTGGCCAGGAACGCGGCCTGCGTGCCCTTGCCCGCGCCAGGCGGTCCGACGAGGACGATTCGCATCAGCGTAGGAACCCTTCGTAATGGCGCTGCTGAAGCTGGCTCTCGATCTGCTTCACGGTCTCCAGACCCACACCCACGATGATCAGGATGCTGGTTCCGCCGAACGGGAAGTTCTGATTCGCGTTGAACAACACCAGCGCGACGGTGGGCACCAGAGCGATCAGACCCAGGTAGAGCGAGCCGGGCCACGTGATGCGGTTCAGCACGTAGCTCAGGTACTCCGCCGTGGGGCGGCCTGCCCGGATACCCGGGATGAAACCACCATACTTCTTCATGTTGTCGGCAACTTCTTCGGGGTTGAAGGAGATGGCGACGTAGAAGAAGGCGAAGAACACGATCAGCACGAAGTACGTGATGATGTAGTAGGGGTGGTCACCCCGCACGAAGTGCTGGTTGATCCAGTCGGCCCAGCCGGCCTGCGACCCGCTGAACTGGACGATCAACGCCGGGATGTAGAGCAGCGACGACGCGAAGATGACGGGAATCACACCCGCCTGGTTCACCTTGAGCGGGATGTAGGTGGAGGTTCCGCCGTACGAGCGGCGCCCGATCATCCGCTTGGCGTACTGCACCGGGATGCGACGCTGCGCCTGCTCGACGAAGACCACCAGCGCGACCATCGCCAGACCGCAGACGATCACCACACCGAACTCGATCCAGCCGTCCGCCAGGTGGCCCTGCTGCTTGATGGCCCACAGGGCGCCGGGGAAGCCGGCGGCGATCGAGACGAACATCAGGATCGACATGCCGTTGCCGATGCCGCGGTCGGTGATCAGCTCACCCAGCCACATGATCAGCGTGGTGCCGGCGGTCATGACGATCACCATGGTGATCGTGGTGAAGATCGAGTCGTCCGGGATGATCTCGTCACGGACACTGCACTGCGCGAAGAGGCTGCCGCTGCGAGCCGTCGCCACCAGACCGGTGGCCTGGAGCACACCGAGCGCCACCGTCAGGTACCGGGTGTACTGCGTGATCTTCGCCTGGCCGGACTGCCCCTCCTTCTTGAGGGC
Organism: Streptomyces macrosporus; assembly: GCF_039533145.1. Classification (NCBI taxonomy): domain Bacteria; kingdom Bacillati; phylum Actinomycetota; class Actinomycetes; order Kitasatosporales; family Streptomycetaceae; genus Streptomyces; species Streptomyces macrosporus. The sequence goes on along the minus strand of NZ_BAAASZ010000027.1, from coordinate 55,546 downwards.
CTCCAGCCTCGGGATCACCACCACCAGCAGCTGCAGGATGATGCTCGCCGTGATGTAGGGCATGATCCCGAGCGCGAAGATGGTCAACTGCAGCAGCGCTCCACCGCTGAACATGTTGACCAGGCCGAAGAGGCCGGCGCCGGCGCCGGCGGCCTCGGCCTCCTTCACGCACAGGTTGACGTTCTCGAAGCTGACACCCGGGACGGGTACATGCGCCCCGAGGCGGAAGAGCACCATGATGCCAAGGGTGAACAGCAGCTTCTTGCGCAGGTCGGGCGTCTTGAACGCCCGGGCGAACGCGGTGAGCACGGTGCCTCCTGCGCCCCCCGCGTCATCCGCGAGAGGTTACGGTCGTGAGGATCAACGAATAAAACGGTTCAGATTCCACAGGGTGATCCTGCGGAGGTCAACAGTGGACGCCACCTTACCGGCGACCATGCCCCCCTTGGAACGACCAACCGGGGACGCCCGTTCCTGGGCGCCCCCGGTTGGTCACGTCATCGGGCTCAGGCGAGCTCGTTGACCGTGCCGCCGGCAGCGGTGATCTTCTCCTTGGCGGAGCCGGAGACCTTGTCCACGGTCACCTGCAGAGCCACGGAGATGTCGCCGTTGCCCAGCACCTTGACGGGCTGGTTCTTGCGCACCGCGCCCTTGGCGACCAGGTCCGAAACGGTGACCTCGCCGCCCTCGGGGTACAGGGCCGCCAGCTTGTCGAGGTTGACGACCTGGTACTCGACGCGGAACGGGTTCTTGAAGCCCTTCAGCTTGGGCAGCCGCATGTGCAGCGGCATCTGCCCACCCTCGAACGCCTCGGGAACCTGGTAGCGGGCCTTGGTGCCCTTGGTACCACGACCGGCGGTCTTGCCCTTGGACGCCTCACCGCGGCCGACGCGGGTCTTGGCGGTCTTGGCGCCCGGGGCAGGCCGGAGGTTGTGGAGCTTCAGCGGGTTGTTCTCCGCCATCTCAGTCGACCTCCTCGACCGTCACGAGGTGGCGGACGGTGTGCACCATGCCGCGGATCTCGGGACGGTCCTCCTTGACGACCGTGTCGTTCACTCGCCTGAGGCCGAGGGAACGCAGGGTGTCGCGGTGGTTCTGCTTGCTGCCGATGTAGGACTTGACCTGGGTGACCTTCAGGCGAGCCATCAGGCACTCACCCCAGCCCGCGCCCGCAGCAGAGCGGCCGGCGCAACGTCCTCGAGCGGCAGACCACGGCGGGCGGCGATCTCCTCGGGGCGCTGCAGGCCCCGCAGAGCGGCCACCGTGGCGTGCACGATGTTGATCGGGTTGGAGGAACCGAGCGACTTGCTGAGCACGTCGTGGATGCCCGCGCACTCCAGCACGGCACGCACCGGGCCACCGGCGATCACACCGGTACCGGGCGAGGCCGGCTTGAGCAGCACGACACCCGCGGCCTCCTCACCCTGGATCGGGTGGGGGATGGTGCCCTGGATGCGGGGGACCTTGAAGAAGTGCTTCTTGGCCTCCTCCACACCCTTGGCGATGGCGGCCGGCACCTCCTTGGCCTTGCCGTATCCGACACCCACGGTGCCGTCACCGTCGCCCACCACGACCAGCGCGGTGAAGCTGAAGCGACGACCACCCTTCACAACCTTGGCGACGCGGTTGATCGCGACGACCCGCTCGACGTACGCGGTCTTCTCGGCGGCCGCGCCGCCGTCCCGCCGGTCCCGCCGGTCCCGCCGCTCGCCGCCACCGGCGCCGCCACCGCGGCGCTGGGGTCCAGCCATTGGAATTACCTCTCTCTATGCGTCCGCTTTGCGTAGGGACCGGCTCAGAACTTGAGCCCGGCCTCTCGGGCGGCGTCGGCCAGGGCGGCGATCCGCCCGGCGTACTTGTTGCCGCCGCGGTCGAACACGACGGCCTCGATGCCCGCGGCCTTGGCCCGCTCGGCGACCAGGGCGCCGACCTTCTTGGCCAGGGCGCTCTTGTCGCCCTCGGTGCCGCGGATGGAGCTGTCCAGCGTCGAGGCCGAGGCGAGCGTGTGGCCCGCGATGTCGTCGATCACCTGAGCCACCATGTGGCGGTTCGAACGCGTCACCACCAGGCGGGGACGCTCGGGGGTGCCCGACACCTTCTTCCGGACGCGGATGTGGCGACGCTTGACGGCGGCGGCCTTGCGCGCGCTGCCCTTGGCGACCTTCACACCGTATGCCATGGCTTACTTACCCGCCTTTCCGACCTTGCGGCGGATGACCTCGCCCGCGTACTTGACACCCTTGGCCTTGTACGGGTCGGGCTTGCGCAGCTTGCGGATCCGCGCGGCGACCTCGCCGACCTTCTGCTTGTCGATGCCCTCGACGCTGAACTTGGTGGGGCTCTCGACCTTGAAGGTGATGCCCTCGGGGGCCTCGACGAGGATCGGGTGGCTGTAGCCCAGGGAGAACTCCAGGTTGGAGCCCTTGGCCTGGACGCGGTAACCGACACCGCTGATCTCGAGCTGCTTGCTGTAACCCTGGGTCACGCCAGTGATCATGTTCGCCACCAGCGTGCGGGACAGGCCGTGGAGGGCCTTGTTCCGGTTCTCGTCGTTCGGACGGGTGACACGGATCGTGCCGTCCTCGTCCTTGGCGACCTCGATGGGCGCGGCGACGGTGTGCGTCAGGGTTCCCTTGGGGCCCTTCACGGCGACCGTACGGCCATCGATGGTGACGTCCACACCGGCGGGAACCTGGATGGGGAGCTTGCCGATACGCGACATGAGCTTTACCTCCGTTCCCTTCCGTTACCAGACGTAGGCGAGGACTTCCCCACCCACGCCCTTCTTCTGAGCCTGCTTGTCGGTGAGGAGACCGTGGGAGGTGGAGATGATCGCCACGCCCAGGCCGCCGAGCACCTTCGGCAGGTTGGTGGACTTTGCGTAGACCCGCAGACCCGGCTTGCTGATGCGCTTGATACCGGCGATCGAACGCTCGCGGTTCGGGCCGAACTTCAGCTCCAGGACGAGGTTCTTGCCCACCTGGGCGTCCTCGACCTTCCAGCCGGTGATGTAGCCCTCCTGCTGGAGGATCTCCGCGATGTGCGCCTTGATCTTGCTGTGCGGCATCACGACGGTGTCGTGGTAGGCCGAGTTCGCGTTTCGCAGACGCGTCAGCATGTCTGCGATCGGATCGGTCATGGTCATGTGATGGCCTTGGGCCTCTCTCGCCGGGGTTTCCTCCGCTCCTCGTCCGCCCGAACGGGGTCGGACGGGTGGTGCGGGGACCTACGGCGTAGTCGTTTTCGATAGCGGGCATGGCGCCCGCGCGGGCGGCCGTGGTCGGCGAGAGCCTGTCCCACCGCCTGCACGGCGTGTGGAGCGGGCCCTCGCCGACCCGGTTTACCTAAGGGCCCCGGCGGGCCCGCCGGCCCGTCCGTGCCCCGTGGGGCTCCGGTCGGGCCGGGCGGGTCACCAGGAGCTCTTGGTGACGCCCGGCAGCTCGCCGCGGTGGGCCATCTCACGAAGGCACACGCGGCACAGGCCGAACTTGCGGTAGACGGAGTGGGGACGGCCGCAGCGCTGGCACCGCGTGTAGGCGCGCACCGAGAACTTCGGCTTGCGGGCCGCCTTGGCGATCAGAGCCTTCTTAGCCACGGCTCATGCCTCCTTGAACGGGAATCCGAGGTGACGCAGCAGGGCGCGGCCCTCCTCGTCGGTGTTCGCCGTGGTGACCACGGTGATGTCCATGCCCCGGACCCGGTCGATCCTGTCCTGGTCGATCTCGTGGAACATGACCTGCTCCGTGAGACCGAAGGTGTAGTTGCCGCGGCCGTCGAACTGCTTCGGCGACAGTCCGCGGAAGTCGCGGATACGCGGCAGCGCCAGCGACAGCAGGCGGTCCAGGAACTCCCACATCCGGTCGCCCCGCAGGGTGACGTGGGCGCCGATCGGCTGGCCCTCGCGCAGCTTGAACTGCGCGATGGACTTCCGGGCCTTGGTCACGGCCGGCTTCTGGCCGGTGATCGTGGCGAGGTCGCGGACGGCGCCCTCGATCAGCTTGGAGTCGCGAGCGGCCTCGCCCACGCCCATGTTGACCACGATCTTGGTGAGGCCGGGCACCTGCATGACGTTCTGGTACTTGAACTCTTCACGCAGCTTGCCCGCGATCTCCTCGCGGTAGCGCGTCTTCAGACGCGGCTGCACGTTCGTCGCGGTAGTCATCAGATGTCCTCACCGGTCCGCTTGGCAACGCGGATCTTGTTGCCCTCATCGTCGAAGCGGTAACCGACGCGGGTGACGACCTTCTTCCCGTCCTTCTCCACGACGAGCATCACGTTGCTCACGTGAATCGGGGCCTCGGTCGTCACGATGCCGCCGGTCTTCGAACCCCTGGCGGTCTGTCCGGCCTTGGTGTGCTTCTTGACCCGGTTCACACCCTCGACCAGGACACGGTCCTCGCGGGGGAAGGCCGCGATGACCTTGCCCTGCTTGCCCTTGTCCTTGCCGGTGATGACCTGGACCAGGTCGCCCTTCTTGATCTTCATCGGTTACAGCACCTCCGGCGCGAGGGAGATGATCTTCATGAACTTCTTCTCGCGCAGTTCACGGCCCACCGGGCCGAAGATACGGGTGCCGCGGGGGTCGCCATCGTTCTTGAGGATGACGGCCGCGTTCTCGTCGAAGCGGATGTACGAGCCGTCCGGGCGGCGGCGCTCCTTGACGGTGCGCACGACGACGGCCTTGACGACGTCGCCCTTCTTCACGTTGCCACCGGGGATCGCGTCCTTGACGGTGGCGACGATGACGTCACCGATACCCGCGTAGCGGCGGCCGGAGCCACCGAGAACACGGATGCAAAGGATCTCCTTCGCTCCCGTGTTGTCGGCGACGCGCAGTCGCGACTCCTGCTGGATCACGTCTATCTCCTGATCGTCTGCCGGTTCCCGGCGGGTGCGTGTGCGACACACGCACCTCGCCGAGCCTGGCGGAACTCGTCCCGAGGAGGGATCTCGGGAATTACTTGGCCTTCTCGAGGATCTCGACGACGCGCCAGCGCTTGGTCGCGGACAGCGGCCGGGTCTCCATCAGGAGGACACGGTCGCCGACACCCGCGGCGTTCTGCTCGTCGTGCGCCTTGAGCTTGTTCGTACGGCGGATGACCTTGCCGTACAGGGCGTGCTTGACGCGGTCCTCGACGGCGACGACGACGGTCTTGTCCATCTTGTCGCTGACGACCAGACCCTCGCGGGTCTTGCGGAAGCCGCGCTGCTTGTTCTTCGCAGTCTCAGTCACATTCGTCTCGCTCATCAGGCGCTCTCCACCGTCTCGATGCCGAGCTCGCGCTCCCGCATCAGGGTGTAGATCCGGGCGATGTCCTTGCGGACGGCCTTCAGCCGACCGTTGTTCTCCAGCTGTCCGGTCGCCGCCTGGAAACGGAGCTTGAACAGCTCCTCCTTGGCCTCGCGCAGCTTCACGACGAGCTCCTCGTCGCTCAGCTCACGCAGCTCGCTCGCCTTGGTACCGGCCGCCATCACGACTCACCTGCCTCGCGCCGAACGATCCGGCACTTCATCGGAAGCTTGTGAGCAGCGCGGGTGAGCGCCTCACGAGCAATCTTCTCGTTCGGGTAGGACAGCTCGAACATCACCCGACCGGGCTTGACGTTCGCGACCCACCACTCCGGCGAACCCTTACCGGAACCCATGCGGGTCTCGGCGGGCTTCTTGGTCAGCGGGCGGTCCGGGTAGATGTTGATCCACACCTTGCCGCCACGCTTGATGTGACGCGTCATGGAGATACGAGCGGCCTCGATCTGCCGGTTCGTCACGTAGGCGCCGGTCACGGCCTGGATGCCGTACTCGCCGAAAGCAACCTCGGTGCCACCCTTGGCCATGCCCTTGCGCTTCGGGTGATGCTGCTTGCGGTGCTTGACCCTGCGGGGAATCAGCATGACGGTCAGGCCTCCTTTCCGGCAGAGCCGGTGCTCTCGGCAGCCGGAGCGGAGGTGTTCGCCTCGGCGGCCTTGGGAGCCTCGGTCCGGTCCTGCTGCGGCTTGCGGCCGCGGCCACCGCGCTCGCCACCGCGGCGCGGACGGTCGCTGCCACCGCGCGACGGGCGGTTGCCGGCGCGGGCGGCGGCGTTCTCGGCGCGGACCTCGGCGATGTTCTTGACGTCGCCCTTGTAGATCCAGACCTTCACACCGATCCGGCCGAAGGTCGTCTTGGCCTCGAAGAAGCCGTAGTCGATGTTGGCCCGGAGGGTGTGCAGGGGGACGCGACCCTCGCGGTAGAACTCGGTGCGGGACATCTCGGCGCCGCCGAGACGACCGCTGCACTGGATCTTGATGCCCTTGGCGCCGGCCTTCATCGTGCTCTGCATCGACTTGCGCATCGCACGGCGGAAGGAGACGCGGGAGGACAGCTGCTCGGCGACGGCCTGGGCCACCAGCTGAGCGTCCGTCTCCGGGTTCTTGACCTCGAGGATGTTGAACTGGATCTGCTTGCCGGTCAGCTTCTCCAGCCGACCGCGGATGCGCTCCGCCTCGGCGCCGCGGCGGCCGATCACGATGCCCGGACGGGCGGTGTGAACGTCGACGCGAACGCGGTCACGGGTGCGCTCGATCTCCACCTTGGAGATGCCGGCCCGCTCCATGCCCTGCGTGAGCAGGCGGCGGATCTCGACGTCCTCCTTGATGTAGTCCTTGTACAGCTTGTCGGCGTACCAGCGGGACTTGAAGTCCGTGGTGATGCCGAGCCGGAACCCGTGCGGGTTGATCTTCTGGCCCATTACCGGGTTCCTTCCTTGCTGCTGACGACCACCGTGATGTGGCTGGTCCGCTTACGGATCCGGTAGGCGCGGCCCTGGGCGCGCGGACGGAACCGCTTCAGGGTCGGACCCTCGTCGACGTACGCCTCGGAGACGTACAGGCTGTCGACGTCCGTGTGGTCGTAGTTGTGCGCGGCGTTGGCAATGGCGCTGTCGAGCACCTTGCCGACGGGCACGCTCGCGGCCTGCGGGGCGAAACGCAGGACCGCCTGAGCCTCCGTGGCGTCAAGGCCACGGATGAGGTCCACCACTCGGCGGGCCTTCATGGGCGTGACGCGGATGTACCGCGCCTGGGCCCTGGCTTCCATGGTTGTCCCTTCGGTGTCGGTCATTGGTCTTCGCTTGTTCCGCAGATCAGCGACGACGCGACTTGCGGTCGTCCTTCTCGTGGCCGCGGAAGGTGCGGGTCGGCGCGAACTCGCCGAGCTTGTGGCCGACCATCGACTCGGTGACGAACACCGGGACGTGCTTGCGGCCGTCGTGCACCGCGATCGTGTGGCCCAGCATGGCCGGGACGATCATCGAGCGGCGGGACCAGGTCTTGATGACGTTCTTGGTGCCGGCTTCGTTCTGGGCTTCCACCTTCTTGATCAGGTGGTCGTCGACGAAGGGCCCCTTCTTGAGACTGCGCGGCATCGAAAACCCGCCTCCTAGCGCTTCTTGTTCGTCTTGCGGCGGCGGACGATGTACTTGTTGCTGGCCTTCTTCGGCGAGCGAGTACGTCCTTCCTTCTTGCCCCACGGCGAGACCGGGTGGCGACCACCGGAGGTCTTGCCCTCACCACCACCGTGCGGGTGGTCGACGGGGTTCATGACCACACCGCGGACGGTCGGGCGGACGCCCTTCCAGCGCATACGGCCGGCCTTGCCCCAGTTGATGTTCGACTGCTCGGCGTTGCCGACCTCGCCGACGGTGGCGCGGCAGCGGACGTCGACCAGGCGGATCTCACCGGACGGCATGCGCAGGTGGGCCATGCGGCCCTCCTTCGCCAGCAGCTGCACGGAGGCACCGGCGGAGCGGGCGAACTTCGCACCGCCCCCGGGACGCAGCTCGATGGCGTGGATGACCGTACCCACCGGGATGTGGCGCAGCGGGAGGTTGTTGCCGGGCTTGATGTCGGCACCCGGACCGTTCTCGACCCGGTCGCCCTGCTTCAGGCCGGCCGGCGCCAGGATGTAGCGCTTCTCGCCGTCCAGGTAGTGGAGCAGGGCGATGCGGGCGGTGCGGTTCGGGTCGTACTCGATGTGCGCGACCTTGGCCGGCACGCCGTCCTTGTCGTGACGACGGAAGTCGATCACGCGGTAGGCGCGCTTGTGGCCGCCGCCCTGGTGGCGGACGGTCACACGACCGGCGTTGTTACGGCCGCCCTTGCTGTGCAGGGGGCGGACCAGCGACTTCTCCGGCGTGGACCGCGTGATCTCGACGAAGTCGGCGACACTGGCGCCACGACGGCCCGGAGTCGTCGGCTTGTACTTGCGGATACCCATTTCTCAGTCCTCGTCCGATATCGGACGGCTCGACCTCCGATTAGGAGATCGGACCGCCGAAGATGTCGATACGGTCGCCCTCGGCGAGGGTCACGATGGCGCGCTTGGTGTCGGCGCGCTTGCCGTAGCCGGTCCGAGTGCGCTTGCGCTTGCCCTGCCGATTGATCGTGTTGACCTCGGTGACCTTGACCGAGAAGACCGCCTCGACGGCCTGCTTGATCTGGGTCTTGTTGGCACGCGGGTCGACGACGAACGTGTACTTGTTCTCGTCCAGCAGCGCGTAGCTCTTCTCCGAGACCACCGGCTTGATCAGGATGTCGCGGGGCTCGGTGAAGGTCTTGCTGGTAACGGTCGCCTCGGTCATCAGGCGTTGCTCCCTTCGCGCTCGGCGGTCCGCCGGGAAACAGGGGCACCAGCCACGAAGCTCTCGAAGGCGGCCTTGGTGAAGACCACGTCGTCGGAGACGAGCACGTCGTAGGTGTTGAGCTGGCCCGGCTCCAGGATGTGGACCTGGGGCAGGTTGCGGGCGGACAGCCACGCGGCCTCGTCGCTCCGCTCGGCGACCAGCAGCACGTTCTTACGGTCGCTGATCTTGCCGAGCAGGGCCTTGGCGGCCTTGGTGGAGGGGGTCTCGCCCTCGATCACGCCGGTGACGACGTGGATGCGGTTGTGGCGCGCCCGGTCGGAGAGGGCACCGCGCAGGGCGGCGGCCTTCATCTTCTTCGGGGTCCGCTGCGAGTAGTCGCGCGGCACGGGACCGTGCACGACGCCACCACCGGTGAACTGCGGAGCGCGGATCGAACCCTGACGGGCGCGGCCGGTGCCCTTCTGGCGGTACGGCTTCTTGCCGCCGCCGCGGACCTCGCCACGGGTCTTGGTCTTGTGCGTGCCCTGACGGGCAGCGGCCAGCTGCGCGACGACGACCTGGTGGATCAGCGGGATGCTGACCTTGGCGTCGAAGATCTCCGCGGGGAGCTCGACGGTCCCGGCCTTGTCGCCTGCCGGCGAAAGGATGTCAATGGTGCTCATCGGTTACCTCAGGCCCCCTTGGCCGCGGTACGGACCAGGACGAGGCCGCCGTTCGGACCGGGAACCGCGCCCTTGATGAGCAGCAGACCCTTCTCCGCGTCAACGGCGTGGACGGTCAGGTTCTGGGTGGTGACCCGCTCGTTGCCCATGCGGCCGGCCATGCGCAGGCCCTTGAACACACGACCCGGGGTGGCGCAGCCGCCGATGGAACCGGGCGAGCGGTGCTTGCGCTGCGTGCCGTGGCCGGCGCCGAGGCCGCCGAAGCCGTGGCGCTTCATGACACCGGCGGTGCCCTTGCCCTTGCTCTTGCCGGTCACGTCGACCTTGACACCGGCCTCGAACACCTCGGCGGTGATCTCCTGGCCGAGCGTGTACTCGCCGGCGTCGGCGGTACGCAGCTCCACCAGGTGGCGGCGCGGGGTCACGTTGGCCTTGGCGAAGTGGCCCTTGAGGGGCTTGTTGACCTTGCGCGGGTCGATCTCGCCGAAGGCGATCTGGACGGCCTCGTAGCCGTCCCTGTCTGCGGTGCGCACCTGGGTGACGACGCAGGGGCCGGCCTTGACGACGGTGACCGGGACGACACGGTTGTTCTCGTCCCAGACCTGGGTCATGCCGAGCTTCTCGCCCAGGACACCCTTGATCTGCTTGGTGGTCATCTCTACCGGGCCTCTCAGAGCTTGATCTCGATGTCGACGCCGGCCGGCAGGTCCAGGCGCATCAGCGAGTCAACGGTCTTCGGCGTCGGGTCGAGGATGTCGATCAGGCGCTTGTGGGTACGCATCTCGAAGTGCTCGCGCGAGTCCTTGTACTTGTGCGGCGACCTGATGACGACGTACACGTTCTTCTCAGTGGGCAGCGGCACCGGGCCCGCGACCGACGCACCGGTACGGGTCACCGTCTCGACGATCTTCCTCGCCGAGGTGTCGATGACCTCGTGGTCGTAGGCCTTGAGCCGGATGCGGATCTTCTGTCCCGCCATGGCTACTTCGTGGTCCTGTCTCTCGTCACGCTCTGGGACCCGGCAGGTCCTGCTTCTCCGACCCACGCGGTCGGGCGTGTCGCACCCCTGTCGACATGGATATCCCTTGAGGATTTCCCTGTGCGGGGGATGCGGTACGGAGACCGCCGGCCGGGGAAGACACCCACCGGGCGCCTGGCTGGCACCCCGCTGACGCTTCCCGGAAGATTCCCGTACTTCCGCCCCTGATGAGGGGCGACGAATACATTGGGACTCGCTTCCGGTCCTCCCGGCGGGAGGCGCGCAGCATCGGCACTCAACCGAGCAACTTGGACAGTGTGCCATATGGCCCATGCGGGCCGCCAATCGAGACCCGTGAAGATACCCCGCGAGGAGCCCGCTCAACCGCGCCGCCCCGGGCGATCGTCCGGAGCCGCACGGGGCCTCCGCGCGTGTCCCTGTCCATACCCCTGTATAACCCGTACAAGAGGTATCACGATCCTACGATCCGACAGCGCCATGACGGTGTGTCACGGATCGACACCGTGTGTGTCCGCCGCGGACTTTCGGCTTCCTCCCGTCGGCGTTCTCCGACTCGTTCCGGTCTCCGCCGCCTCGCCGGCGCTCCGTCCGCGCGCATGTCGATCGGCCGACGATCCCACGATTTCCCCTTCCCCGGCAAGCTCCACGACCCTGGGCGATGGACCGACCACGGAGAGGCGATGGGCGGGCGGCCCTGGGGCGGCGCGCTTCCGCGCGCACTCCTTCGAGAGATCGTGTCGCGTGTGCCGCCCCCCTTGGACGATCGGTGTCCTCGAATTCCGCGATGTTCCCCCGCGCCCGTGATCCTCCCGACCGGGACGAAGCACGGGAGCCATCCGATGACGCACACCAGTGAGCCCCTGGCAGCGGAGTTCGAGCGTCTTCGACGCCGTCCGGGCGCCGGTTCGGCCCCGCTCGTCCTCCGCGAGTTCGCGGTGGACGTCTCCGGCGACCCGGCTCCGTACGCCGGGCGGCTGCGCTCGGTGCGCTCGGCCGCGGTGGGCCCGGGGTCGCCGCGGACTTCGAGAAGGACGGACTCCCCACCGACAGCGTGCCGGACTGGTTCGTCGCGGCCTGCTCGCCGAACGGGGACGGGGGCTCCCGGCTTCGCGAGGAACGGCCGCGCCGCGTACGAGGCCCGCACGGGGAGCCACGGACCATGCCGCTGTGCGAGGAGCACCACCAGCGGAGCCACGGCGAGCGCGTGGCGGACGTCCGGCCCCGTCGGCGCATCCTGGCCGGTCCCGCCTCCGTCTCGCCCCAGGCACGGCGCAAGGGAATGATGTCGGCCATGGCGCGCAACAGCGAGGCGTACCGCACCCTGCGGACCGTGACCCATCCGGAACTCGTGGCCTTCTGCGCGGCATGCGCCGAACGCGGCAGCGGCATCCACAGACTCCTGGGAGAGCCGGAAGAGGCCGCACTGTTCGAGGAGGCGCTGTCTCTCGGGTGGAACGCCGCCCGCGGCGAGGTGGACGACGAGGCGGTGGTCGACCTCGTCGAGGAGGCGGAGGAACTCCTGGGCTGCGAGGACGACGAAGACGACGAGGACGACACCGAGAGCCGGGGTTTCCACGCCACCCAGTCGCTGATGCTCGCCGTCAACACCCTTTCCGTCTACCTGAACCCCGCCCCCGAGAGGGCCGAGATGTCGGGGCAGACCATGGAAACCCTCCTGTCCGGCTTCGACTTCACGCTCGGCGGAGAACGCGCGGTGATCACCAGGGCCGGGGAGTCCTCCCCGGTCGGAGACCTCCAGCGGCTGGAGCAGGAGGCCCAGACGCGATTCCTGGCGTCCTACATCGACGGAACGGGCAGCCTCCTTCGCGGCACGACGCCCGAGGAGATGCGCCACTCCTGCCTCGCCGCCCGTGAACGGATCGCGCACGCGGTCGAGACGCTGGCCGAACTCCGTGGGTGGGAAATCCGTGGGACCGGAGCAGCGCCCGGTCGTCCACGACCCTGATGGGCCCTTCCGACCGGCCACACCGCAGGGCGTCCCGTGCCCGGACCCACCAGGCGCGGGACGCGGGCGGTCGAGGTCAGCGACCCGCCGTGTGGGACACGAAGCTGTCCCACGCCTCCGGTGCGAACACGAGTCGCGGCCCCTGCACGTTCTTGGAGTCGCGGACGTGGATGGTGCCAGGGGTGGTGGCGACCTCGACACAGTCGTTGTCGTTGGCCCCGCTGTAGCTGCTCTTGAACCACTCCAGCACGGAACCGTCTCCGGCAGAGGGCTTGAGGGTCATGTCATCTCTCCCAGCAGTTTCTCGATGAAGGCCAGCGACTCCCGTGGGCTGAGAGCCTGGGCCCGGATGATCCCGTACCGCAACTCAAGGAGCTGAACCTCCCTGGGATCGGAGACCAGGCGGGTGTTGAGTTGTGCCTCGGAGTAGCCCACCGCTGTGCCGTCCCTGAGCTTCAGCACGTGGAGCTGGCCTCCCATCCCGGCATGGTCCTCACGGTCCGTCGGCATCACCTGGATCTCGACATGCCGCAACTGGCCGATTTCCAGCAGGTGTTCGAGCTGACGTCGCAGGATCATTCTGCCTCCGAGCGGGCGCCGGAGCGTCACCTCTTCCTGGACAAAGGTCAGCGTGGGAGTGGGCTTCCGTGTGAAGATCTCCTGCCGTGCCAGACGTGCTGACACGTACCGTTCGAGGTCGTCCTCGGAGTGAGCCGGGCGGCGCATGCTGAACAGCGCCCGTGCGTACTCCTCCGTCTGGAGCAGACCAGTGATGTTGTGGTTGTTGTAGGAGCCCATCTCGGTGGCCTCGGCCTCCAGCCTCGCCAAGTCCCGGACCTTCTTCGGGTACCGGGCCTCCGCCACGTCCTCCTTCATCGCCACGAGCTTGCCGCCCGCGCCCAGGACCTCGTCCGCCTTCGCCAGGAACTCCGGGTGCGGCAGCCGCCTGGCCCGCTCCACCGCCGAGACCATGCCCAGGCTGTAGCCGATGGCCTGGCCCAACTCCTCCTGCGTCAGCCCGGCCGCCTCCCGCCACAGCTTGATCTGACGGCCGGCGGCCCTCACCACCGGGGCGTACTCGTCGTCCCACTCGGCTCCCCAGGAGGCGCCGTCCGCGCCGTCCGTCGTGTGGTCCTTGCGTGCCGTGCCTTCGTTGTCCACGCTCATCTGCACCAACCCCTCCATCCGTGCCCGTGTCCAACGGCGTCCGCCCCGGCCCGTCACCTCGCACAGGCCGCACAAAAAGGGCCCGCATTCGCACAACCGCCCCGCACGCGAACACCATCACCCGTAACGCTAAGCGATCAATGGGGACTCTGGGTGATGAGAAGCAGAAAATCACCCGAACCGGAAATTCCACTCTTCTGTTTCCAGACGCCCCGAACTCCCGGTCCTGTTCGTCCCGTCCCACAGGGCGCCGGCGCGTCCGGCTTCTCCTTCGAGGACACGGCCCGGCCCGGACCGAATCCCGGCGGGACACCATCACGACCGGCACCGCGTTCGGAGCGGGATTCCGGCCTGCCGAGGGCCATCGGCCCGTTCCGCGTCGCGCGGCTGGTCTTCACCCCTTCGCGTTCCGACCGGATCGTGGACCCGCCGCCGAGTTCCCGGGCGAGCGCCTCGACCGGCTCGGCCGGCGTCCTGCTGCCGGCGGTCGCCTTCCCGCTCGTGATCGGGGCGTTCATCGCGGTGGCGCGTCCGCCGTCGTGACGCCCAAGACGGCCCGTGGCACGTCGCACCCGGCACGCCGCACCGCACAGAGCCGCACGGGCGGGGACGCGATTCGACAACCGTCCGCTGACCGCATGTCGGCACTGGCCGGCTCCGCCACGGAACGGACACGCTGCGTGACGTGAGTCCAGACATCACCCGAGCCGAAGATTCCGCCCTCGTCCGCGAGTTCGCCGTGCTGCTCTCCCCCACCCGCCGGGGCGCCCGTCTCGCCAGGCTCCTCACCACGGCGCACCTGGCCGCCTGGGGACTGCCCACCGAGCCGGCCGCGCAGATCGTCGCCGAGCTGGCCAACAACGCCGTCCTCCACGGGCGCGTGCTCGGACGGGACTTCCGGCTCGGGCTGCGCGTCACCGACGACCGCACCCTCCGCGTCGAGGTGGCCGACGCGCGCGGCGACCGCCTCCCCGCCGTCCCCCGTCCGCCGGCGCCTGACGACGCGGAGGGCGGACGCGGGCTGCTGCTGGTCGAGGCGCTGGCCGACCGCTGGGGTGTGGAGATCGGGCCGACGCCCCGCAAGACGGTCTGGGCCGAGCTCGCCCTCCCCTTCTGAAAGCCCCGCCGCCCGTGCCCGCCGACGGCAGGTGCACGTCGTCACCGTCGACCGTCCCCGACGGTCGCCCCGCACCCTCCCCGCGGTTCCCCAGGGCGCCGAAGTGGGGGGAACCGGGCGCCCTGCGCCGGGAACGTCCGCTACTTCACCTTGTACGTGCAGCCGGAGACGTCCTTGCCGTTCCCGTTGTCGTCGACCTTCTCGCCGTCGACCTTGATGACGCACGACGCGGCCGTGAACTGCCCGTTCTCGCCCATCACCGAGCCCGGCACGATCGTCACCAGGACGCCGACCTTCTGCTCGGCGGGCGTCAGGGAGAGCTCGACCGTCTTGCTCCACGGGAGCGTGACCTGCTCGGTCTTGTCGGTGCCCGCCGTGTAGTGGACCTGCGTCTTCCCGTCCCCGTCGACTTCGAGGGTCACCTCGCGCGTGACCTCGCCGCCCTTGGACCCGTCGGCGCCGCCCCCGGAGGAGCCCTCCGAGGCTCCGCCCGACGACTCCCGCGACTCCTCGTCCTGCCGCCCTTCGCCGGCCGAGGGCCCGGCGGACGCCGCGGCGCCGTCCTTCTTCCCCGCCTCGGCTCCCTTGTCCCCGCCGTCGCCGCCGCAGCCCGTCAGCAGGGCGGTCGCCGCGACGAGGGCCAACCCGGTGACCGTCTTGCGCATGTCTCCCCCTCGTGGATCGTGATCGGTCCGGCGATCCTAGCCGGCCACTTCCGCCGGGGTACGGCGGGATGGACGGCCGTCGCCGGTGGCGGCGCGTCAGGAATGGTGGGAGACGGGGACTCGCCGCCGGACCGGGCGGACCGCGCCGACCGTGCGGAGGAGCCGGCGCCGGCGCCCGCCGCGGCCCGACGGCCGGGGAAACGACCGCCCCGGCGCCGGGGACGGAAGCCCGGAAACGCGGAAGGGGCCCGCACGACACGATGTCGTGCGGGCCCCTTCACCGGCCGAGGCCGGCGAGCCGCCTGTCAGACGGCGGCGAACCGGGTCACTTGATGATCTTGGTGACCTGGCCGGCGCCGACGGTCCGGCCACCCTCGCGGATGGCGAACTTCAGGCCCTCCTCCATGGCGACCGGCTGGATCAGCTGGACGGTCATGGCGGTGTTGTCGCCCGGCATGACCATCTCGGTGCCCTCGGGGAGGGACACGACACCGGTCACGTCGGTGGTCCGGAAGTAGAACTGCGGACGGTAGTTGTTGAAGAACGGGGTGTGGCGACCACCCTCGTCCTTCGACAGGATGTAGGCCGTGGCCTCGAACTCGGTGTGCGGGGTGACCGAACCCGGCTTGATGATGACCTGGCCGCGCTCGACGTCCTCGCGCTTGATGCCGCGGAGCAGCAGACCGACGTTCTCACCGGCCTGGCCCTCGTCGAGCAGCTTGCGGAACATCTCGATGCCGGTGACCGTGGTCTTGGTCTTCTCTTCCTTGATGCCGATGATCTCGACTTCCTCGTTCACCTTGAGGACACCGCGCTCGATACGGCCGGTGACGACCGTACCGCGACCGGTGATGGTGAAGACGTCCTCGATCGGCATCAGGAACGGCTTGTCGACGTCGCGCTCGGGCTCCGGGATGGACTCGTCGACGGCCTTCATCAGGTCGAGGACGGACTGCGCCCACTTCTCGTCGCCCTCGAGCGCCTTCAGCGCCGAGACGCGGACGACCGGAACGTCGTCACCCGGGAACTCGTACTCGCTGAGCAGCTCGCGGACCTCGAGCTCGACGAGCTCCATGATCTCCTCGTCGTCCACCATGTCGGCCTTGTTCAGGGCGACGACGATGTAGGGGACGCCGACCTGGCGGGCCAGGAGCACGTGCTCCTTGGTCTGCGGCATCGGGCCGTCGGTGGCGGCGACCACGAGGATGGCGCCGTCCATCTGGGCAGCACCGGTGATCATGTTCTTGATGTAGTCCGCGTGACCCGGGCAGTCGACGTGGGCGTAGTGGCGGCTCTCCGTCTGGTACTCGACGTGCGAGATGGAGATGGTGATACCGCGCTGGCGCTCCTCAGGAGCCTTGTCGATGTTCTCGAACGCCGAGACCTCGTTCAGGTCGGGGTAGGCGTCGTGCAGCACCTTGGTGATCGCCGCGGTAAGGGTGGTCTTACCGTGGTCGATGTGACCGATGGTGCCGATGTTGACGTGCGGCTTAGTCCGCTCGAACTTCGCCTTCGCCACTGGGGTCCTCCTGTGGACTGGTGCTGTACTCCCCCGCGCTCTGCGGAAGGGTTCAGGTGGTCGTGCCGAACCGGTCAGGACCCCGAGGGGGACGCCCTTGACCGTTTCGCTTCTGGGGCGGGGCGCCGGGGCCCCCGCCGCCGGACCTGTGCGGCCCGACGGCGGGCACCCCGAATGCCTTGTTGTGCTCCAGCCTAATGGGTGGATAGCGCCACGAAACGTGCGCTACTCGCCCTTGGCCTTCGCCACGATCTCCTCGGCGACGTTCTTGGGAACCTCGGCGTAGGAGTCGAACTGCATCGAGTAGCTCGCGCGACCGGAGGTCTTGCTGCGCAGGTCACCGACGTAGCCGAACATCTCCGACAGCGGAACCAGGCCCTTGACGACCTTGGCCCCGGCGCGGTCCTCCATGGCCTGGATCTGGCCACGGCGGGAGTTGATGTCACCGATCACGTCGCCCATGTACTCCTCGGGCGTGGTGACCTCGACGGCCATCATCGGCTCCAGCAGGGCCGGGCTGGCCTTGCGGGCGGCCTCCTTGAAGGCCATGGAACCGGCGATCTTGAACGCCATCTCGGAGGAGTCGACGTCGTGGTAGGCGCCGTCGAGCAGCGTCACCCGCACGCCGGTGAGCGGGTAGCCCGCCAGCACGCCGAACTCCATGGCCTCCTGGCAGCCCGCGTCCACGGAGGGGATGTACTCCTTCGGGATGCGGCCACCGGTGACCTTGTTGACGAACTCGTAGCCGTCGCCCTCGAGAGGCTCGACCGCGATCTGCACCTTCGCGAACTGGCCGGAACCACCAGTCTGCTTCTTGTGCGTGTAGTCGACCTTCTCGACGGCCTTGCGCAGGGTCTCGCGGTAGGCCACCTGCGGCTTGCCGACGTTGGCCTCGACCTTGAACTCGCGCTTCATCCGGTCGACCAGCACCTCGAGGTGCAGCTCGCCCATGCCGGCGATGATGGTCTGCCCGGTCTCCTCGTTGGTCTTGACCTGGAAGGACGGGTCCTCCTCGGCCAGACGCTGGATGGCGACACCCAGCTTCTCCTGGTCGCCCTTGGACTTCGGCTCGATGGCGACCTCGATCACCGGGGCCGGGAAGTCCATGGACTCCAGGATCACCGGAGACGCCGCGTCGCAGAGGGTCTCGCCCGTGGTGGTCTGCTTCAGACCCATGACGGCGATGATGTCGCCGGCGCCCACGCTGTCGATCTCCTCACGCTTGTTCGCGTGCATCCGGTAGATCTTGCCGATGCGCTCCTTCTTGCCCTTGACGGAGTTCAGCACCTGGGTGCCGGACTCCAGGCGGCCCGAGTAGACCCGGACGAAGGTGAGCTTGCCGAGGTGCGGGTCGCTCATGATCTTGAACGCCAGAGCGGCGAGCGGCTCCTCGTCGGAGGGCTTCCGCCTGACCACCTCGTCGGCGTCGGCCGGGGACTGGCCCTCGATCGCCTCGATGTCCAGCGGGGACGGCAGGTACCGCACGACCGCGTCGAGCAGGGGCTGGACGCCCTTGTTCTTGAACGCGGTGCCGCAGAACACCGGGGTGACGGTGGTGCCGCCGCCCTTGCCGGAGTTGATGGTGATGCGGCGGATCGCCGCGTACAGCTGCTCCTCGGAGAGCTCCTCGCCCTCCAGGTACAGCTCCATCAGCTCCTCGTCGTTCTCGGCCACGGCCTCCAGCAGCTTGCCGCGCCACTCCTCGGCCTGCTCCGCCATCTCGGCCGGGATGTCGACGATGTCGTACATCTCGCCCTTGGCGGCCTCGGCCGACCACACCAGGGCCTTCATGCGGACCAGGTCCACGACGCCCTTGAAGTCGGCCTCGGCACCGATCGGGAGCTGCATGACCAGCGGCTGCGCACCGAGGCGGTCCACGATCATGTCGACGCAGCGGAAGAAGTCCGCGCCGGTGCGGTCGAGCTTGTTGACGAAGCAGATGCGCGGAACGCCGTAGCGGTCCGCCTGACGCCACACCGTCTCGGACTGCGGCTCGACACCGGCCACACCGTCGAACACCGTCACCGCACCATCGAGCACGCGCAGCGAACGCTCCACCTCGACGGTGAAGTCGACGTGGCCCGGGGTGTCGATGATGTTGATGGTGTGATCGACGTCGTCGAGCGACCAGTGACAGGTCGTGGCCGCCGACGTGATGGTGATGCCGCGCTCCTGCTCCTGCTCCATCCAGTCCATGGTGGCAGCGCCGTCGTGGACCTCACCGATCTTGTAGCTCACACCGGTGTAGAACAGGATCCGCTCGGTGGTGGTCGTCTTGCCCGCGTCGATGTGGGCCATGATCCCGATGTTCCGGACCCTGGCCAGGTCAAGTGAAGTGGTAGCCATAAGGCTCAGTCTTCTCTCGGTTCTCGATGGGGAAGCGACTACCAGCGGTAGTGCGCGAAGGCCTTGTTGGACTCGGCCATCTTGTGAGTGTCCTCGCGCTTCTTCACGGCGGCGCCGAGGCCGTTGGAGGCGTCGAGCAGCTCGTTCATCAGACGCTCGGTCATGGTCTTCTCACGACGCGCGCGGGCGTAGCCCACGATCCAACGCAGCGCGAGAGTGGAGGAACGGCCGGGGCGGACCTCGACCGGAACCTGGTAGGTGGCGCCACCGACGCGGCGGGAGCGGACCTCGAGGGTCGGCTTCACGTTCTCGAGCGCGCGCTTGAGCGTGATGACCGGGTCGTTGCCGGTCTTCTCACGCAGGCCCTCCATGGCGCCGTACACGATGCGCTCGGCGGTGGAGCGCTTGCCGTTCAGGAGCACCTTGTTGATGAGGGAGGTCACCAGAGGAGAGCCGTACACCGGGTCGACGATGACCGGTCGCTTCGGGGCGGGGCCCTTACGAGGCATGCTTACTTCTCCTTCTTGGCGCCGTAGCGGCTGCGAGCCTGCTTGCGGTTCTTGACGCCCTGGGTGTCGAGGGAGCCGCGGATGATCTTGTAGCGAACACCCGGCAGGTCCTTCACACGGCCACCACGCACGAGCACGATGGAGTGCTCCTGCAGGTTGTGGCCCTCACCCGGAATGTAAGCGGTGACCTCGATACCGCTGGTCAGACGCACACGCGCGACCTTGCGCAGGGCCGAGTTCGGCTTCTTGGGGGTGGTGGTGAAGACGCGCGTGCAGACACCGCGGCGCTGGGGCGAACCCTCGAGTGCGGGCGTCTTGTTCTTCTCGACCTTGTCCTGCCGGCCCTTGCGGACCAACTGCTGGATCGTAGGCACCGTTTCTCCGGTTTCTGTGTGCCAGTCTCGGTACAACTAACCCGGGCCACTCGCCGACCCACGCGGTCGGGCGTGTCGAAGGCTGCACACTCCCGTCAGCACGGGGCCCTCTGGGTGAGAAGCATGCAGATTTCGGTGTCCCCGTCTTCACTTCCCGCGGCGTCTTGGCGCACACGAGAGCGCAGGGGATACCCCAGGCACAAGGTCAGAGCGTACCTACCGCATCGGCTCCGGTCAAAACAAATGCCCATGCCACCGTAGTGGGCACGACGCGGAAGGGGAAGAGCGCCCAGGGCGCTTCCACGGCCCCTCCACGACCCTCTCCGCGGGCCCTTCGTCTCGGGGCCGCGCGGGGGCCCGAAGACCCGTCGAGAGCCGTTCTCCGGCCTCTCCGACTACCCCTGGGCGGCCAGTATCACCACCAGCGCGATCAGCACGCCGAATCCGATCGCCAACCAGCCCAGGACCAGCCCGGCCATGGCCAGTCCGTCCCCCTTCTCCCCGGTGCGCCGGATCTCCGCGCGCGCCTTGTGCCCCAGGATCACGGCGGGGATGGCGGTGATCCCGTAGAAGGGCGTGAGCACCCCGCAGATCATGGCCGCGGTGGCGGAGGTGTTGGTCTGCGGAGGAGGCGGCAGGAAGGTGCGCGGCACCGCCGGCTGGTACGGCTGCGGGTACTGCTGCGGCGCGGGAGCGGGCACCGCCATCGGCCCCTGCGGCAGATCGGCGATGAGCGCGTGCAACTCCCCGTACGTCTGTGCCTGCTGGGCACGGGTCAGCCGCTGCTCGTACTCGGCCTTGCCCAACCGCCCCTCGACGAAGCCGGCCTTGAGCACGTCGATCGTGCGCTCGCGGTCCGCGTGGGACGCCCGCATCATCGGCATCTGCGACATCTGGTGCGACACCTGCGGAACCTGCGGCGGATGCGACCCCGGACCCGCCTGCCCCGGCAGCCCGTGCCTGCCCCACGGCTGGTACGACACCGGCCTCACCTCCCCGCTCCGGACTTCCCCCATCATCCATGACGTTCGCGCGCCTTGGGGAGTTCCGGACGGTAACGACACCGCGGGGCGGCCCCCGGAAAGGGGACCGCCCCGCGGGCGTCACAGGACCGTGTCGCCGGCCTCAGCCGTTGTACGGACCGTAGTCGTAGTCCTCCAGCGGAACCGCCTGGCCGGAGCCCGTGCCGAAGGGCGAGTAGTCGATGTCGTCGTAACCGACGGCCGAGTACATCGCCGCCTTGGCCTCCTCGGTCGGCTCGACCCGGATGTTGCGGTAGCGGGACAGACCCGTACCGGCCGGGATGAGCTTACCGATGATGACGTTCTCCTTGAGGCCGATCAGGGAGTCCGACTTGGCGTTGATCGCCGCGTCGGTCAGGACCCTGGTCGTCTCCTGGAAGGACGCCGCCGACAGCCACGACTCGGTGGCCAGCGAGGCCTTGGTGATACCCATCAGCTGCGGACGTCCGGAAGCCGGCTGGCCGCCCTCCGCCACGACGCGGCGGTTCTCGGCCTCGAACTTCGAACGCTCCACCAGCTCACCGGGCAGCAGCTCGGCGTCGCCGGACTCGATGATCGTCACGCGGCGCAGCATCTGCCGGATGATGATCTCGATGTGCTTGTCGTGGATCGACACACCCTGCGAGTTGTAGACCTTCTGGACCTCGCCCACCAGGTGCACCTGGACCGCGCGCTGGCCGAGGATGCGCAGCACGTCGTGCGGGTTGGTGGCACCGACGGTCAGCGGCTGGCCGACCTCGACGTGGTCGCCCTCGGAGACCAGCAGACGGGCGCGCTTGGAGACGCCGTAGGAGGTCTCGTCGGAACCGTCGTCGGGGGTGACGACGATCTTCTTGGTCTTCTCGGTCTCCTCGATCCGGACGCGGCCCGCCGCCTCCGAGATCGGGGCGACACCCTTGGGCGTACGGGCCTCGAACAGCTCGACGACACGCGGCAGACCCTGCGTGATGTCGTCACCGGCCACACCACCGGTGTGGAAGGTGCGCATCGTCAGCTGGGTGCCGGGCTCACCGATGGACTGGGCGGCGATGATGCCGACGGCCTCGCCGATGTCCACCAGCTTGCCGGTCGCCAGCGAGCGGCCGTAGCACATGGCGCAGGTGCCGACGGCGGACTCGCAGGTGAGCACCGAGCGGGTCTTGACCGTCTCCACGCCGTGCTGGATCAGCTCCTCGATCAGCACGTCGCCCAGGTCGGTACCGGCCGGGGCCAGCACCTTGCCGTCGACGACGACGTCCTCGGCGAGGCAGCGGGCGTAGACGCTGGTCTCGACGTTGTCCGCCTTGCGCAGCACACCCTCGGAGTCCTTGGAGGCGATCACCAGACGCAGGCCGCGGTCGGTGCCGCAGTCCTCCTCGCGGATGATCACGTCCTGGGAGACGTCCACCAGACGACGGGTCAGGTAACCCGAGTCGGCGGTGCGCAGCGCGGTGTCCGCCAGACCCTTACGGGCACCGTGCGTGGAGATGAAGTACTCCAGCACGGACAGACCCTCGCGGAACGACGCCTTGATCGGCCGCGGGATGGTCTCGTTCTTGGCGTTGGACACCAGACCACGCATACCGGCGATCTGGCGCATCTGCATCATGTTTCCGCGCGCGCCCGAGTCGACCATCATGAAGATCGGGTTGGTCTTCGGGAAGTTCTCCGCCATGGCCTCGGCGACCTCGTTGGTCGCCTTCGTCCAGATGGCGATGAGCTCCTGGGACCGCTCGTCCTTCGTGATCAGACCGCGCTCGTACTGCTTCTGGACCTTCTCGTCCTGGGCCTCGTACCGCGCGATGATCTCCTTCTTGGCCTCGGGGACCACGACGTCGGAGATCGCGATGGTGACGCCGGAACGGGTCGCCCAGTGGAAACCGGCCGACTTGAGGTTGTCCAGCGCCGCCGCGACGACGACCTTCGGGTAGCGCTCGGCGAGATCGTTGACGATCCCGGAGAGCTGCTTCTTGCCCACGGTGTTGTCGACGAACGGGTAGTCCTCGGGCAGCAGCTCGTTGAAGAGCGCACGGCCCAGGGTGGTCCGCAGCCGGAAGGGGTCTCCGGGCTGCCACTCGGCCTCGCCCTCCTCGGGCGCCGGCGGGGTCCAGCCGCGGGGCGGGACCGAGCCGACCGGGAAGCGGATGTCGACCTTCGCCTGGAGCGACAGCTCCTTGGCGTCGAACGCCATGATCGCCTCGGCGACCGAGTTGAAGGACCGACCCTCGCCCTTGACCTCGCCCTCCACCTCGTCGGTGGTGAGGAAGAACAGGCCCAGCACCATGTCCTGGGTCGGCATGGTGACCGGACGGCCGTCGGCCGGCTTGAGGATGTTGTTCGAGGACAGCATCAGGATGCGGGCCTCGGCCTGGGCCTCCGCGGACAGCGGCAGGTGCACGGCCATCTGGTCACCGTCGAAGTCCGCGTTGAACGCGGTGCACACGAGCGGGTGGATCTGGATGGCCTTGCCCTCGACCAGCTGCGGCTCGAAGGCCTGGATGCCCAGACGGTGCAGGGTCGGCGCACGGTTGAGCAGCACCGGGTGCTCGGCGATGACCTCTTCGAGCACGTCGTACACGACCGTGCGGCCGCGCTCGACCATGCGCTTGGCCGACTTGATGTTCTGCGCGTGGTTGAGGTCCACCAGGCGCTTCATCACGAACGGCTTGAAGAGCTCCAGCGCCATGGCCTTGGGCAGACCGCACTGGTGCAGCTTCAGCTGCGGGCCGACGACGATGACGGAACGCGCCGAGTAGTCGACTCGCTTGCCGAGCAGGTTCTGACGGAAACGACCCTGCTTGCCCTTCAGCATGTCGCTGAGGGACTTCAGCGGGCGGTTGCCCGGACCGGTCACCGGCCGACCGCGACGGCCGTTGTCGAACAGCGCGTCGACGGCCTCCTGGAGCATGCGCTTCTCGTTGTTCACGATGATCTCGGGCGCGCCGAGGTCGAGAAGCCGCTTCAGGCGGTTGTTGCGGTTGATGACGCGGCGGTACAGGTCGTTCAGGTCACTGGTCGCGAAGCGGCCACCGTCGAGCTGCACCATCGGGCGCAGGTCCGGCGGGATCACCGGGACGCAGTCCAGCACCATGCCCTTGGGGCTGTTGCGGGTGTTCAGGAAGGCGGAGACGACCTTGAGGCGCTTGAGCGCGCGGGTCTTCTTCTGGCCCTTCCCGGTCCGGATGATCTCCCGGAGCTTCTCGGCCTCCTCCTCCAGGTCGAAGGTCTCCAGGCGCTTCTGCAGCGCCGCGGCACCCATCGAGCCGTCGAAGTAGGTCCCGAAGCGGTCGCGCAGCTCGCGGTAGAGCAGCTCGTCGCCCTCCAGGTCCTGGACCTTGAGGTTCTTGAAGCGGTTCCACACCTCGTCCAGGCGGTCGATCTCGCGCTGGGCGCGGTCGCGGATCTGCTTCATCTCCCGCTCGGCGCTCTCGCGCACCTTGCGGCGGGCGTCGGCCTTGGCGCCCTCGGTCTCCAGCTCGGCCAGGTCCGACTCGAGCTTCTTGGCGCGGGCCTCCAGGTCGGCGTCGCGGCGCTGCTCGATCTGCTGGCGCTCCACGGAGATGTGGGCCTCCAGCGACGGCAGGTCGCGGGCACGGCGCTCCTCGTCCACCCACGTGATCATGTAGGCGGCGAAGTAGATGACCTTCTCCAGGTCCTTCGGGGCGAGGTCGAGGAGGTAGCCCAGACGGGAGGGCACGCCCTTGAAGTACCAGATGTGGGTGACGGGGGCGGCCAGTTCGATGTGGCCCATCCGCTCACGGCGCACCTTGGCGCGGGTCACCTCGACGCCGCAGCGCTCACAGATGATGCCCTTGAAGCGGACGCGCTTGTACTTGCCGCAGTAGCACTCCCAGTCCCGGGTGGGGCCGAAGATCTTCTCGCAGAAGAGTCCGTCCTTTTCCGGCTTGAGGGTGCGGTAGTTGATGGTCTCCGGCTTCTTGACCTCGCCATGCGACCACTGACGGATGTCGTCGGCGGTGGCCAGGCCAATTCGCAGCTCGTCGAAGAAGTTGACGTCGAGCACTCTCGTCAATCCCTCTCAGGGTTGTGCCCCTCGCATCAGCGAGACAAGGGGCTCTGTCGTGGTCTGAACGGGGGTCCCGGGGAAAGCCGGGGGACCGCCCTTCCTCCCTGGGGAGGGGTGCGGCGCCCCGGCCGGCCCGTCAGACCTCTTCGACGCTGCTCGGCTCTCGCCGGGACAGGTCGATACCGAGTTCTTCCGCGGCGCGGAAGACGTCCTCGTCGGTGTCACGCATCTCGATGGACATACCGTCGCTGGACAGCACCTCCACGTTGAGGCACAGGGACTGCATCTCCTTGATGAGCACCTTGAAGGACTCCGGGATGCCCGGCTCGGGGATGTTCTCGCCCTTGACGATGGCCTCGTAGACCTTCACGCGGCCGGTGACGTCGTCGGACTTGATGGTCAGCAGCTCCTGGAGGGCGTACGCGGCGCCGTACGCCTCCAGCGCCCACACCTCCATCTCACCGAAGCGCTGGCCACCGAACTGGGCCTTACCACCCAGCGGCTGCTGGGTGATCATCGAGTACGGACCGGTCGAGCGGGCGTGCAGCTTGTCGTCGACCAGGTGGTGCAGCTTGAGGATGTACATGTAGCCGACCGAGATCGGCTCCGGGAACGGCTCGCCGGAGCGGCCGTCGAAGAGCCGGGCCTTGCCGGAGGGCAGGACCAGTCGGTCCCCGTCGCGGTTCGGCAGGGTGGCCTCGAACAGACCGGCGATCTCGTCCTCGCGGGCACCGTCGAACACCGGGGTGGCGACGTTGGTGCGCGGGGCGACCTCGTCGGCGCCGATCGCGGCCAGGCGCTTCTTCCACTCCTCGTCGATCCCCTCGACCTTCCAGCCCTGGGAGGCGAGCCAGCCCAGGTGGATCTCCAGGACCTGTCCCGGGTTCATGCGGGACGGGACGCCGAGCGGGTTGAGGATGACGTCGACCGGGGTGCCGTCCTCCATGAACGGCATGTCCTCGATCGGCAGGATCTTGGAGATGACGCCCTTGTTGCCGTGGCGGCCCGCGAGCTTGTCACCGTCGGTGATCTTGCGCTTCTGGGCCACGTAGACGCGGACGAGCTGGTTGACGCCCGGAGGCAGTTCGTCGCCCTCCTCGCGGTCGAAGACGCGGACGCCGATGACCTTGCCGGTCTCGCCGTGCGGCACCTTCAGCGAGGTGTCGCGGACCTCGCGGGCCTTCTCGCCGAAGATCGCGCGGAGCAGGCGCTCCTCCGGGGTCAGCTCGGTCTCGCCCTTCGGCGTGACCTTGCCGACCAGGATGTCACCGGCCTCGACCTCGGCACCGATGCGGATGATGCCGCGCTCGTCGAGGTCCGCCAGAACCTCCTCGGAGACGTTCGGGATGTCCCGGGTGATCTCCTCGGGGCCGAGCTTGGTGTCACGGGCGTCGACCTCGTGCTCCTCGATGTGGATCGAGGAGAGGACGTCGTCCTGGACGAGGCGCTGCGACAGGATGATCGCGTCCTCGTAGTTGTGGCCCTCCCACGGCATGAACGCCACGAGCAGGTTCTTGCCGAGCGCCATCTCGCCCTGGTCCGTCGAGGGGCCGTCGGCGAGGACCTGGCCCTCGACCACGCGGTCGCCCTCGTCCACGATCACCTTCTGGTTGAAGGAGGTGCCCTGGTTGGAGCGGAAGAACTTGGCGACCCGGTACGTGGTGTACGTGCCGTCGTCGTTGGCCACCGTGACGTAGTCGGCGGAGACCTCCTGGACCACGCCGTCCTTCTCGGCCTTGATGACGTCACCGGCGTCGACCGCGGAGCGGTACTCCATGCCGGTGCCGACCAGCGGGGCCTCGGCCCGGATCAGCGGGACGGCCTGGCGCATCATGTTCGAGCCCATGAGCGCGCGGTTGGCGTCGTCGTGCTCCAGGAACGGGATCATGGCGGTCGCGACCGACACCATCTGGCGCGGCGAGACGTCCATGTAGTCGACCTCGTCGCCGGGGACGTAGTCGACCTCGCCGCCGCGGCGGCGGACCAGCACACGGCCCTCGGCGAACCGCAGATCGTCCGTCAGCGGCGCGTTGGCCTGCGCGATGACGTAGCGGTCCTCCTCGTCGGCGGTCAGGTAGTGCACCTCGTCGGTGACCTGGCCGTCGACGACCTTGCGGTACGGGGTCTCCACGAAGCCGAACGCGTTGACGCGGCCGTAGGAGGCGAGCGAGCCGATCAGACCGATGTTCGGGCCTTCGGGGGTCTCGATCGGGCACATGCGGCCGTAGTGCGACGGGTGCACGTCACGGACCTCGAAGCCCGCCCGCTCACGGGACAGACCGCCCGGACCCAGCGCCGACAGGCGGCGCTTGTGGGTCAGACCCGACAGCGGGTTGGTCTGGTCCATGAACTGGGAGAGCTGGCTGGTGCCGAAGAACTCCTTGATGGAGGCGACGACCGGCCGGATGTTGATCAGGGTCTGCGGCGTGATCGCCTCGACGTCCTGGGTGGTCATCCGCTCGCGGACGACGCGCTCCATACGGGCCAGACCCGTGCGGACCTGGTTCTGGATGAGCTCGCCGACGTTGCGCAGGCGACGGTTGCCGAAGTGGTCGATGTCGTCGGTCTCGACGACGACCGTCTGACCGTTGTCGCCGGTCATCTCGGTCTCGCCGGCGTGCAGCTTCACCAGGTACTTGATCGTCGCGATGATGTCCTCGACGGTCAGCACACCGGCGTCCAGCGGCTGGTCGATGCCCAGCTTCCGGTTGACCTTGTAACGGCCCACCTTGGCCAGGTCGTACCGCTTGGGGTTGAAGTACAGGTTCTCCAGCAGCGTCTGAGCGGCCTCGCGCGTCGGCGGCTCGCCCGGACGCAGCTTGCGGTAGATGTCGAGCAGCGCGTCGTCCTGGCCCTGGGTGTGGTCCTTCTCCAGGGTGGCGCGCATGGACTCGTACTGGCCGAACTCCTCCAGGATCTGGTCGTTGGTCCAGCCCAGGGCCTTGAGGAGGACGGTGACGGACTGCTTGCGCTTGCGGTCGATGCGGACACCGACCATGTCGCGCTTGTCGATCTCCATCTCCAGCCAGGCGCCCCGGGAGGGGATGACCTTGGCGGAGAAGATGTCCTTGTCGGAGGTCTTGTCGATGGTGCTGTCGAAGTACACGCCGGGCGAGCGCACCAGCTGCGAGACGACGACACGCTCGGTGCCGTTGATGACGAAGGTGCCCTTGTTGGTCATGAGCGGGAAGTCGCCCATGAAGACCGTCTGGGACTTGATCTCGCCGGTCTCGTTGTTGGTGAACTCGGCGGTGACGAACAGCGGCGCGGCGTAGGTGAAGTCGCGCTCCTTGCACTCGTCGATCGAGTTCTTCGGCGGCTCGAAGCGGTGGTCGCGGAAGGTGAGCGACATCGACCCGGAGAAGTCCTCGATCGGGGAGATCTCCTCGAAGATCTCCTCCAGACCGGACTTGGTGGGGACGTCCTCACCGCGGGCCAGCGCGGCCTCGACGCGAGCCTTCCAGGCGTCGTTGCCGAGCAGCCAGTCAAAACTCTCGGTCTGCAGCGCAAGGAGGTTCGGAACCTCGAGGGGCTCCTTGATCTTCGCAAAGGAGATACGCAGCGGGGCGGTGCTGGCGCCGTTGTTCGAATGGGCAGTCGAGGCGTTGCGCGAGGCGGCCAAGAGGGGGTCCTTCCGAGGGCTCGGACTCACTACGCGCATGCCGTGCCCCTGGTGACGGGCAGGGGGCAGTTAATAGGCAGCGCAAAGGGTCAGTGTAGCCACAAGGCCCACTGATGTCCAGTGCGGATTCCGGAGACCGGCACGGGGTACCAATCTCTCCCTCCGGGAGGGGGCGAGCCCCTCGTTGTTCAACACCTGCCGCAAGGTTTCCCGCTTCGTCGGCGATCCATGCCTCGGATCGTGGATCGGTGTGACGACGCGTCCTGAGAATTGCGCGCTACGTGCCGTTCGTCAAGGCCCCCACCCCCCGAGGTCGTCGGGAGACGTGCGGCCGGACAGCGATGATCACCTTACCCGCCACGCTTCGCCAGACAAGACGACCGTCGCGGAAACGACCGAAGGCGACCACCCTCATGGGTGATCGCCTTCGGTGGGAGTGGAGTCAGCGGACTCCGAGAGTGACCGAAGTCACGCGGTGATGCCCGAGGTCACTTGACCTCGACCGAGGCGCCGGCGCCCTCCAGGGCCTCCTTGGCCTTGTCCGCGGCCTCCTTGTTGACCTTCTCCAGGACGGGCTTCGGAGCACCGTCGACCAGGTCCTTGGCCTCCTTCAGACCCAGGGAGGTCAGCTCGCGCACGACCTTGATGACCTGGATCTTCTTGTCGCCGGCGGCGGCGAGGATGACGTCGAACTCGTCCTTCTCCGGCTCGGCCTCGGCGGCACCGCCGGCGGCGGCGCCACCCGGGGCGGCGGCGACGGCGACCGGGGCGGCGGCCTCGACGTCGAACTTCTCCTCGAAGGCCTTCACGAACTCGGAGAGCTCGATGAGGGTCATCTCCTCGAACTGCGCGAGCAGCTCTTCCTGGCTGAGCTTCGCCATGATGGCGGTCCTTCCACTAAGTCGGCTGGTGCCGGATTGTCCATGTCGGCGGGCGTACAGTGGCCCGCTGCGACCGAGTGCGCCGTTGTGGTTACTCGGCCTCGGCGGGAGCCGGCGTACCGGCACCGCCCTGCTCGACCTTGCTGCGAAGGGCGTCCGCGGTGCGGACGAACTTCGAGAGCGGGGCCTGGAAGGTCGCCGCGGCCTTCGCCATGGACGCCTTCATGCCACCGGCCAGCTTGGCGAGCAGCACCTCGCGGGACTCGAGGTCCGCGAGCTTCCTGATGTCGTCCGCGGACAGCGCCTTGCCCTCAAGGACACCGCCCTTGATGACGAGCTGCGGGTTGTCCTTGGCGAAGTCACGGAGACTCTTCGCCGCCTCGACCGGGTCACCGGTCACGAACGCGACAGCGGTCGAGCCGACGAAGAACTCGTCGAGCTCGGTGACCCCGGCCTCGTTGGCCGCGATCTTGGTCAGCGTGTTCTTCGCCACACGGTACTGAGCGTTCTCACCGAGCGAACGGCGCAGGTTCTTGAGCTGCGCGACGCTGAGACCGGTGTACGCGGTCACAACAGCGGCGGTGGAGTTCTGGAACTCCTCCTTGATCTCCGCGACAGTCGCGACCTTGTCGGGACTCGCCATGAGCCTCGGCCCTCCTTTCCGGGTGATGCGATCCTCGACCGGACCTTTCGGCCGGCCATGACGCCGGACCGCCCACGTCGGGCGCACGAGGAAGGGGGCTTGCGCAAAACGAAACGCCCCGGCGCAGGGCACGGGGCGTGACTCGACCGGACACACACGTCCGGAAGTCCTCCACGGTCACCTGCGCAGGTCGCCCGCTCCAAGCGGATCCTTCGGCCACCGCGCTCCGGGATCCGATGGAGATCCACGAGAGACACGGCAACGACCAGCGGTCTTTGGCTTCCGTGGAAGAGTACGTGAACGCCGTCGCGTCGGGCAAATCCGGACTCAGACGCCGCCGATCCCCTCGTCGTCCCGTCCGCTCAGCCGCTCGAACACCTCCACGAGGTCGGTCGTCTCGTCCGCCGGCGGCGCCTCCACCGAGACCGGGACGCCGTAGTCGTCGTAGGTCTGCGAGACGGCGATCGTCCCCTCGGGGCCGTCCATCTCCATGTCGATCCTCACCGGGCGGTCGCGCTCGTCGACCCAGACCTCGATGTCGAAGCCCTCCACCCCGGCCTTCTCCATGGCGTCCAGCATCTCCTCGCGCTCCTCGGAAGCGAGCCGCCCCGAGGAGGAGTCGGCCTCCAGGGCCTCCTCCATGGTGAGCGTGCCGCCGTAGTGCTCGGTGACGACGCCGTCGACCGTCTCCTCGCCGATCCGCTCGATGTCGGGCGAGTCCAGGAGCAGGGCCATCTGGTGGGCCGGGCTCCGGCCCATGCCCAGCAGGCCGTTCACCGACGACTCGGCCGGCCACTCGGCGCCGGTCTTCTCCGCCATCGCCCGGAAGTCCGTCTTCACCCACGGCCCGACGCCGAAGGTCTCGCCGGCCTCCTCGCCGAGGTGCACGTACATCACCTCGTCGACCAGGAGCATCCGCGTCCGGTCCGGGCCCTTCCCCGGCCCGAGGGCGCCGCCGGTCACGGTCACGTCCATGACGGCCGGTTCCCAGCCCAGCACGCCGGACATCCTCGTCTCGCCGCCGGTCACGCCGGGCATCGACACGGTCAGCTCGACCTCGGCGGTCCTGGCCTCCCCCGTCTTCTCCACGGCCGTCCGGATGGCCTGGAAGACGGCGCTCGGCCGCCCGCGGTCCCCCGCCGCCCCGTCGTTTCCTCCCCCGTCGCCGGAGCACCCCGAGAGCGCCACGGCCGTCACCAGGGTGGTGACCCCGAGCACGGCCCTGTGTGTGAGACGCATGGTCCCCCCTGTCGGTGTGGTGTCGGACACGCCTCACAGTACCGACCACGAGGTGCCGCACACAGGCACCGAAAAAGCCGGGCCCCGCTCCAACTCGGAAGCGGGGCCCGGCCGTTGCCCTCGGGGACGCGCCTGGATCAGGCGGCGGCCTCCTCCTCGGCCAGGAGGTTGCGGGTGCGGTTGGGGTCGACCGGAATGCCGGGGCCCATCGTGGTGGTGACGACGGCCTTCTTGATGTACCGGCCCTTGGCGGCGGACGGCTTCAGACGCAGGATCTCGTCCAGCGCCGCCGCGTAGTTCTCCACCAGCTGCTTCTCGTCGAACGAGACCTTGCCGATGATGAAGTGGAGGTTCGCGTGCTTGTCCACGCGGAACTCGATCTTGCCGCCCTTGATCTCGGTGACGGCCTTGGCGACGTCCGGGGTGACGGTGCCGGTCTTCGGGTTCGGCATCAGACCACGGGGACCGAGCACACGGCCCAGGCGGCCGACCTTGCCCATCAGGTCCGGGGTGGCGACGACGGCGTCGAAGTCCAGGCGTCCGCCCGCGACCTCCTCGATCAGTTCGTCGGAGCCGACGATGTCGGCGCCCGCGGCTTCCGCGGCCGCGGCACGGTCGCCGGTCGCGAAGACCAGGACCCGGGCGGTCTTACCGGTGCCGTGCGGGAGGTTCACGGTGCCGCGCACCATCTGGTCGGCCTTGCGCGGGTCGACGCCCAGGCGCATGGCGACCTCGACGGTCGCGTCGAACTTGGTCGGGGAGGTCTCCTTGGCGAGACGGATGGCCTCCAGCGGGGCGTACAGCCGCGTCCGGTCGACCTTGGCGTCCGCACTGCGGAAAGCCTTGCTGCGCTTCACTTCTGCTCCAGATTTCTTCGGTGTGAGGAGTCGTGGTCCAGGGGGCCAGCGCCTGACCCTGCCACTCTCTCGAACTGTGCCCGGGCCGCCTCCGCGCGCTGTGACCCGGTGTCGACGCGTCTCCGGCTTCGCCGGCGGGGTGTCCCACCCGCCGTGCCGCCGTGCGTCTTCGACACCGGCGCGCCCTTCGGCTCGCCCGCTTCACGGGACGCCGTGGAGCGAGGCCCGGCGTGCACTTCGCGGAGTACCGCGCCGGAGGGCGGAGTACCGCGAAGAGAGCGGATCAGCCCTCGACGGTGACGCCCATGGAACGGGCGGTGCCGGCGATGATCTTCTCGGCGGCGTCGAGGTCGTTGGCGTTGAGGTCGGGCATCTTGGTGGTGGCGATCTCACGCACCTGCTCGCGCGTGATCTTCGCGACCTTCTTGGTGTGCGGCTCGCCGGAGCCCTTCTCGATGCCCGCGGCCTTGAGGATCATCTTCGCGGCCGGCGGGGTCTTGGTGACGAAGGTGAAGGAACGGTCCTCGTAGACCGTGATCTCCACCGGGATGACCCAGCCGCGCTGCGACTCGGTCGCGGCGTTGTAGGCCTTGCAGAACTCCATGATGTTGACGCCGTGCTGACCCAGCGCGGGGCCGACCGGCGGGGCCGGGTTCGCGGCACCGGCCTGGATCTGGAGCTTGATCAGCCCCGTGACCTTCTTCTTGGGAGGCATGTTCTCTCCGGGTCCTAGTGAGAGGTGGTGATTCCCCCGGCGGGTCGAATCCACCCGCACGGAGGCATACCGCACCACGATAGCCGGTACCGCGGCGCGGCCGGAAACCGGCCAGGTCAGGCCCACCCGAGAGTGGACCTGACCTGGCCGGAAGCGATCGACCGGAAGAACCGGGTCAGTTCTTCTGGATCTGGTCGAAGCTGAGCTCGACCGGGGTCTCGCGACCGAAGATCTCGACGAGGCCCTTGACCTTCTTCGAGTCGGGGTTGATCTCGTTGATCGTCGCCTGGAGGGTCGCGAACGGACCGTCCGTGACCGTGACCGAGTCGCCGACCTCGAAGTCCAGGACCTGGACCTCGACCTTGCGGCTGGGCGCGGCGGCACCCTCGCCGCCCTCGGCGGCGGCCTTCTCCTCGGCCTCGGGGGCGAGCATCTTGACGACCTCGTCCAGGGTCAGCGGGTACGGGTCGTAGGCGTTGCCCACGAAGCCGGTGACGCCCGGGGTGTTGCGGACGACGCCCCACGACTCGTTCGTCAGGTCCATGCGCACCAGGACGTAGCCCGGGAGCTTGTTCTGACGGACGTTCTTGCGCTCGCCGTTCTTGATCTGGACGATCTCTTCCTCGGGCACCTCGGCCTGGTAGATGTAGTCCTCGACGTTCAGCGAGACGGCGCGCTGCTCCAGGTTGGCCTTCACGCGCTTCTCGTAGCCCGCGTAGGTGTGGATGACGTACCACTCGCCGGGGAGGTGGCTCAGCTCCTCGCGGAGGGCCGCGACCGGGTCGACCGGCTCCTCCTCCGCCTCCTCCGCCTCGTCGACGGACTCGGCGCCATCGGCCTCGTCGTCGGACTCGTCGGAATCGGCGTCCTCCCCGACCCGCTCGGTCAGGGTGCCCTCGGCGGTGTCGGCAGCTTCGGCCCCGTCGACGCCGCCCGTCGCCTCGACGACGTCGGGCGCGGTGCCATCGCCCTCGGCGGAGTCGACGGCGTCGTTCAGGTTCGGGTCAGACACGGTGGCTGCTTCTTCCTGGCTTCAAGGGGTCGAACATGCGGAAAGGTGCCCGGGAAGCTCCCTCCGCGGGCGGATCAGCCGAAGACGTACGTGACGGCCTTCGTGAATCCCCAGTCAATCACGGTCACCAGGCCGATGACGATGACGACGAAGACGATCACGACGGTGGTGTACGTCGACAGCTGACGCTTCGTGGGCCAGACGACCTTGCGCAGCTCCGCGACGATCTGCCGGTAGAACAGCGCGAGACGGCCCAGAGGGCCCTTCTTCGCGCGCTTGCCACCGCGCCGGGGCTTCTTGTCGTCCTGCGACCGCCCGGGCTCGGGGACCTCGATGGAGTCCGTGATCTCCGCCACTCGTCCTCACCTGCATCCGGGTCCTGGCCGCGTGCCGTGCCGCGTCCGGCCCGGCCGTACGGCGGTGCGTCCAGTACGTACACGTGCACGCACCTGCTCCAGATGCGTGTAGCAGGGCCGGAGGGACTTGAACCCCCAACCGCCGGTTTTGGAGACCGGTGCTCTACCAATTGAGCTACGACCCTTTGTCGCCCCCCAACCTACAGCATCCGAACGGACCCGCGGAGTACGCGGTTCGCCGGATGATCGGTCGGGACCAACGACGGTGAGTGTACGTGCTTCGCGCGCCGCCGTCGAACACGTAACCCCGGACCGGTCCGAACCTCCCCCGTCCCCCCGGCGCCTTTCCACCCAAACCCGTGTGCAACCCGCGTGCCGGGGCCTCCCCCGGTCTGCGACGATGCCCCTATGACCGCTGCAACCCCTCCCCACCAGTCACCCACCGAGCGCCGGGTCTCGGCCCGGATCGGCTCGATCTCCGAGTCCGCCACGCTCGCCGTCGACGCCAAGGCCAAGGCCCTCAAGGCCGCCGGGCGGCCGGTGATCGGCTTCGGCGCGGGCGAGCCGGACTTCCCGACGCCCGACTACATCGTCGAAGCCGCGGTGGAAGCCTGCCGGAACCCGCGCTTCCACCGCTACACCCCGGCCGGCGGGCTCCCCGAGCTGAAGGAGGCCGTCGCCGCGAAGACGCTGCGCGACTCCGGCTACGCGGTCGACGCCTCCCAGGTGCTGATCACCAACGGCGGCAAGCAGGCCATCTACGAGGCCTTCGCCGCGATCCTGGACCCGGGCGACGAGGTCGTCGTCCCCGCGCCGTACTGGACCACCTACCCCGAGTCGATCAAGCTCGCGGGCGGCGTCCCGGTGCCCGTGGTCGCCGACGAGACCAGCGGCTACCGCGTCTCCGTGGAGCAGCTGGAGGCGGCCCGCACCGAGCGCACCAAGGTGGTGCTGTTCGTCTCCCCGTCCAACCCGACCGGCGCGGTCTACTCCCGCGCGCAGGCCGAGGAGATCGGCCGGTGGGCCGCCGAGCACGGGCTGTGGGTGCTCACCGACGAGATCTACGAGCACCTGGTCTACGGCGACGCGGAGTTCTCCTCGCTGCCGGTGCTCGTCCCGGAGCTGGCCGACAAGTGCATCGTGGTCAACGGCGTGGCCAAGACGTACGCCATGACCGGCTGGCGCGTGGGCTGGGTCGTCGGCCCCAAGGACGTGGTGAAGGCCGCCGCCAACCTCCAGTCGCACGCCACCTCCAACGTCTCCAACGTGGCGCAGGCCGCCGCGCTGGCGGCCGTCTCCGGCGGTCTGGAGGCCGTGGCGGAGATGCGCGAGGCGTTCGACCGCCGCCGGAAGACCATCGTGCGGATGCTGAACGAGATCGAGGGCGTCACCTGCCCCGAGCCGGAGGGCGCCTTCTACGCGTACCCGTCGGTCAAGGGCGTGCTCGGCAAGGAGATCCGCGGCAGGCGGCCGACCACCAGCGTGGAGCTGGCCGAGGTGATCCTGGAGGAGGCCGAGGTCGCGGTCGTCCCCGGTGAGGCGTTCGGCACCCAGGGCTACCTGCGGCTGTCGTACGCGCTGGGCGACGAGGACCTGGTCGAGGGCGTCTCCCGGATCCAGAAGCTGCTGGCCGAGGCGCGGGACTGACACGGCGGACGCACGCCGCGCGGGCCTCCCGGAGCACGCTCCGGGAGGCCCGTCCGCGTGTTCGGGCCGGTCCCCGATCGTGGCCCGCGACTTTCGGGCGTGTCGCCGCGTACGGCAAAATCCCTGGATGGAGAGTGTTCGCGACGTCCGCAAGCTGCCGAAGGCCCACCTGCACCTGCACTTCACCGGATCGATGCGGCCCAGCACCCTGCTGGAGCTCGCCGACAAGTACGGCGTCCACCTGCCGGACGCCCTGAGCAGCGGCCGTCCGCCGAGACTGAGGGCCACGGACGAGCGGGGCTGGTTCCGCTTCCAGCGGCTGTACGACATCGCGCGCTCCTGCCTGCGCTCGCCGGAGGACATCAGGCGGCTGGTCCGCGAGGCGGCCGAGGAGGACGTGCGGGACGGGTCGCGGTGGCTGGAGATCCAGGTCGACCCCACCTCGTACGCGCCGCGGCTGGGCGGGCTGATCCCGGCGTTGGAGATCATCCTGGACGCGGTGGAGACGGCGAGCCGGGAGACCGGGCTCGGGATGCGGGTGCTGGTCGCCGCGAACCGCGTCAAACACCCGCTGGACGCCCGCACCCTGGCCCGACTGGCCGTGCGCTACGCCGACCGCGGGGTCGTCGGCTTCGGGCTCTCCAACGACGAACGGCGGGGTTTCGCCCGCGACTTCGACCGGGCCTTCGCCATCGCGCGCAGAGGCGGCCTGCTGTCGGCCCCCCACGGCGGCGAGTTGTCGGGGCCGTCCAGCGTCGCCGACTGCCTGGACGACCTCCACGCGAGCCGCGTCGGGCACGGGGTGCGGGCCGCCGAGGACCCGCGGCTGCTGAGGCGGCTGGCCGACCAGCAGGTGACCTGCGAGGTGTGCCCGGCGTCCAACGTGGCGCTGGGCGTCTACGACAAGCCCGAGGACGTGCCGCTGCGGACGCTGTTCGAGGCGGGTGTGCCGATGGCGCTGGGCGCCGACGACCCGCTGCTGTTCGGCTCCCGGCTGGCCGCCCAGTACGAGATCGCGCGCAGACACCACGGCTTCACGGACGCGGAACTGGCGGAGCTGGCACGGCAGTCGGTGCGCGGTTCGAGCGCGCCGGAGGACGTCCGCAAGGAGATCCTGGCGGACGTCGACGCCTGGCTGGCCTCCCCCGCGGAGGCGGAGGAGGCGGCGGCCTGACGGAGGGCCGGGCCCGGACGGGCCCGGCTCAGAGGGAGCAGCCGACGGTCACCGGCTCGTTGACCAGCGTCACCCCGAAGGCCGCGCGCACGCCGTCGCGGACCTCGCGGGCCAGGGCGAGCAGGTCGGCGGTGGTGGCCGAGCCCCGGTTGGTCAGGGCGAGGGTGTGCTTGGTGGAGATCCGGGCCGGCCCGTCGCCGTACCCCTTGGCGAAGCCGGCCCGATCGATCAGCCAGGCGGCGGAGGTCTTCACCAGGCCGTCTCCCGCCGGGTAGGCGGGCGGGACGACGTCCGGGCCCAGCCGCTCGGCGACGCGGGCGAGGAAGGCCGCGTGTTCGGCCTCGGTGAGGACGGGGTTGGTGAAGAAGGAGCCGGCGGACCAGGTGTCGTGGTCCTCCGGGTCGAGCACCATGCCCTTGCCGGCGCGGAGTTTGAGGACGGTCTCGCGGGCCCTGGCCACGGGGACCCGCTCGCCCACCTCCACGCCCAGCGCGCGGGCGGTCTCGGCGTAGCGGATGGGCGCCGAGAGCCCGTCCGCGTCCTCCAGCTCGAAGCGGACGCGCAGCACGACGAAGCGGGTGGGGTCGGCCTTGAAGCGGCTGTGCCGGTAGGAGAAGCCGCACTCGGAGCCGGGGATGGCGACGGTCTCGCCGACGCGGCGGTCGTAGGCGACGACCTCGGTGATCGTGGAGGAGACCTCCTGGCCGTAGGCGCCGACGTTCTGGATGGGGGTGGCGCCGGCGGAACCGGGGATTCCGGCCATGCACTCGATGCCCGCCAGCCCCGCCTCGACCGTGCGGGCCACGGCGTCGGACCAGTTCTCGCCCGCGGCCAGTTCCAGCCGGGTGCCCTCCAGGCGGAAGCCGGTGGTGGCGATGCGCAAGGCGGTGCCGTCGAAGCCCTCGTCGGCGATGACGAGGTTGCTGCCGCCGCCGATGACCAGCAGTGGCGTGCCGTCGGCGTCGGCGGCCCGGACCGCCTCGGTCACCTCCTCGTCGGTGGTGGCCGTGATCAGGCGTCTCGCCGGGCCGCCCAGCCGGAAGGTGGTCAGCGGGGCGAGGGGGGCGTCGTGGAGTTCCTGCACGGGCCCAAGACTACGAGAGCGGCCGTGCGCCCACCGGCACGGCCGCTTCCCGCGGTGCGGGGTCCCGTGGTGCCGGGGCCCCGGTCAGGCGAGTCGGACCACCGCGCGGGACATGCCCAGCACCTTCTGGCCGGCGCTCGTCGCGACGAGGTCCACCCGGACGGTGCGCTCCTCGTCGTCCAGCTTGGCGGCGACCTTCCCGGAGACCTCGATGGTGGCGCCCTTGTCGTCGTCGGGGACGACGACGGGCTTGGTGAAGCGCACGCCGTACTCCACGAGCGCGCCCGGGTCGCCGGCCCAGTCGGTGACCACGCGGGCGGCCTCGGCCATGGTGAACATGCCGTGCGCGATGACGTCGGGGAGGCCGACCTCGCGCGCGAACCGCTCGTTCCAGTGGATCGGGTTGAAGTCGCCGGAGGCGCCCGCGTACCGCACGAGTGTGGCGCGTGTCACGGGGAAGCTCCGCGCGGGGAGTTCGGTGCCGACCTCGACGTCCGCGTACGCGATCTTCGCTGTCATCCGCGTCACTCCCCCTGCTTCTCCGCCGCGCGGGCCACCAGCTTGGTCCAGGCGGTCACCACGTGCTCGCCCGCCTCGTCGTGCACCTCGCCGCGGATGTCCAGGACGTCGTTCCCGGCGAGTGACTTGATCGACTCGATCGTGGAGGTCACCGTGAGCCGGTCGCCGGCGCGCACCGGCCGCGTGTAGGCGAACTTCTGGTCGCCGTGCACCACCCGGCTGTAGTCCAGCCCGAGCAGCGGGTCCTCGACGACCGCTCCGGCCGCCTTGAAGGTGATGGCGAAGACGAAGGTGGGCGGGGCGATCACGTCGGGGTGGCCGAGTTCCGCGGCCGCCCGCGGGTCCGTGTACGCGGGGTGGGTGTCCCCGATGGCCTCGGCGAACTCGCGGATCTTCTCCCTGCCGACCTCGTACGGTGCGGTGGGTGGATAGCTCCGCCCCACGAAGGACTGGTCGAGCGCCATGGCCCGGTACCTCCATACGGCTTGCTGGTGGACAGCTTCTTGCTGGGTGCGCCCTGCCCGCCGCGCGTCCGACAACGCCACGAGGCCGCCCCCGCAACGGGGG
This sequence comes from Streptomyces macrosporus, assembly GCF_039533145.1. Lineage (NCBI taxonomy): Bacteria > Bacillati > Actinomycetota > Actinomycetes > Kitasatosporales > Streptomycetaceae > Streptomyces > Streptomyces macrosporus. The sequence goes on along the minus strand of NZ_BAAASZ010000027.1, from coordinate 16,257 downwards.
CGGCCTCGTGATGACGTCGATGTGAGCGCGGCGGCCCTGCCGTCGCGGCTTATCGCGTCTCGCGGTGCGTGGTGTGCGCGTTGCAGCGCGGACAGTGCTTCTTCATCTCAAGACGGTCCGGGTTGTTGCGCCGGTTCTTCTTGGTGATGTAGTTCCGCTCCTTGCACTCCACGCAGGCCAGCGTGATCTTCGGGCGGACGTCGGTGGCAGCCACGTGAGTGCTCCTTGACGAACGAGACGGTTTAACGCAGGAAGAGTAGCCGATCGGAGGACCGACCCCGCAATCGGCTACTGGATGAGGTAGCGGTGACCGGACTCGAACCGGTGACACAACGATTATGAGCCGTTTGCTCTACCGACTGAGCTACACCGCCGCGATGCGGGTGCCCCCCGCCGGAACGGGGGACCTCTCACATCAGAGCCCCAATACGGAATCGAACCGTAGACCTTCTCCTTACCATGGAGACGCTCTGCCGACTGAGCTATTGGGGCGAGCGATGAAGACATTACACGGTCGGAGCGCCGAACGTGAAATCCGTATCGGTCACACCTCCGTCCGGCCCTGTCCCCGCCCTCCCACCGGGCTACTCCTCCGGCCATTGGTACGACTTATCGGGCTTCCGTGCGCTGCCGGCGCCCCGCCGCGCCGGCCTGGTCCTAGGCTCGGTCCACACCAGCGATCATGAGCGAACCGCGGGAGCCCCATGCCCGAGAGCCAGCCGCAGGAACCGCCGGAGCCCGATCGCGACACCGCCCCCGGACCGACCGCCCTCCTCCTGAGCGGCGCCCGGCTCACCGACGGGCGCACCGTGGACGTGCGGATCGGCGGCGGCCGGATCGAGGCGGTCGGCGCCGCGGGCAGCCTGTCGTCCCCGGGCCCGGTGCCCCCGTGGACCACCCGTGTCGACCTCACCGGCTACCTCCTGCTGCCGGCGCCCGCCGAGCCGCACGCCCACTACGACACCGCGCTGACCGCCGACCCGGACCACGCCCCGTCCCCGCACGCCTCCCGCGGCCCCGACGACCCCCGGCGCGTCCAGCGGCGCACCGCCGAGGCGGCCCTGCTCCAGCTCGGCCACGGCGCCACCGCCCTGCGCACCCACGTACGGGTCGGCGGGGCCGCCGGGCTGGACGTCCTCCGGGCCGTGCTCCGGGCCCGGCGCGCCCTGCGGGGGCTGGCCGACCTCACCGTCGTCGCGGTGCCCGGAGCGCTGACCGGCGCGGCGGGGGCGGACGGCCGGGCGGTGCTGCGCGACGCGGTGGAGCTGGGCGTGGAGGCGGTCGGCGGCCGGCCGGACCTCGACCCCGACCCGGCGGGCCACCTGGAGACCGTGCTGGCGGTGGCGGCCGAGTACGGCCGGGCGGTGGACCTCCACGTCCGCGGCGCGGACCCGGCCCGGCTGTCCCGGTTCGCCGCGCTGGCGGGCGGGCTGCGGACGGGGGTGGTCGTCGGCCCCTGCGACGGCCTGGCGCGGCTGCCGTACGAGATCGCGGCGCGTACGGCCGAGGCACTGGCGGCGGCCGGGATCACGGTGGTCTGTCTGCCGCAGGGCGGCTGCGGACTGCTGGGGCGCGTCCGCCCCACGACGCCCGTGCGGCTGCTGGAGGCGGCGGGCGTGCGGGTCGCCGCGGGCGGCGGCGCGCTGCGCGACACGGCCAACCCGGTGGGGCGCGGCGACCCGCTGGAGGCGGCCCACCTGCTGGTCTCGCGCGACGAGGTCCGCCCCGAGGCGGCGTACGAGGCGGTGAGCACGCGGGCGCGGGAGGCCCTGGGGCTGCCCCGGGTGCGGATCGAGCCCGGCTTCCCGGCGGAACTGCTGGCGGTGCGCGGCGGCACTCTCGCCGGGGCGCTGTCCCTGGCGTACAGCCGTCTGGTCGTCCACCGCGGCCGGGTGGTGGCCCGGACCAGCGCGGTGCGGGAGTACTGCGACGCCGTCGGCGCCGCCGACGCGGTGGACGGTCACGCCGCCGAACTGGGGCTTCCCCGCCAGTCACAGCGCTGAGCGGGCCCTCGGAGGCGTACGGTCGGATCATGCGCACAGTCATCGCTGGTGGACACGGTCAGATCGCGCTGCGGCTGGAGCGGTTGCTCGCCGAGCGCGGGGACGAGGTCGCGGGGCTCATCCGGCGACCCGAGCAGGCGGACGACCTGCGTTCGGTGGGGGCCGAGCCGATCGTCTGCGACCTGGAGTCGGCGTCCGTGGAGGAGGTCGCCCGGCATCTGGAGGGCGCCGACGCCGCGGTCTTCGCGGCGGGCGCCGGCCCGGGCAGCGGCGCGGCCCGCAAGGACACCGTGGACCGCGCGGCCACCGTCCTCTTCGCGGACGCCGCCGAGCGCGCCGGGGTGCGCCACTTCCTCGTCGTCTCCTCCATGGGCGCGGACCGGGAGCCCCCGGCCGACACCGAGCCCGTCTTCGCCGCCTACCTGCGCGCCAAGAAGGCCGCGGAGGAGGACGTGCGGCGCCGCGTCGACCTGGACTGGACGATCCTGCGCCCCGGCCGCCTCACGAACGAACCGGGCACCGGCCGCGTGAGGTTGGGCCCCCAGGTGGAGCGCGGCGACGTCACGCGCGACGACGTGGCCGCCGTTCTCCTCGCCCTCCTGGACGACCCCCGCGCCGCACGGGTGACGCTGGAACTGACCGGCGGCGACACCCCGATCGACCAGGCGGTCGCGACGCTGGGCGTGCAGGCGACGGAGGTTCCGGACTGAGGGACGGACCGTGTCGTTCCCGGGGCGGTGTCCCCGGGAACGACACCCCGGGAACGGCGACGGCCCCCGACCGTTGGAAGGTCGAGGGCCGTTTCCGGAGAGTGGCGGCGCTAGGATTCGAACCTAGGAAGGCTGAGCCGGCAGATTTACAGTCTGCTCCCTTTGGCCACTCGGGCACACCGCCTGGTTTGCCGCCCCGGAGTCGTTCCCCGCGGCAACGCGCACAACAATACCCGATGGTGGGGGGTGCTTCGCCACCTGGTTGTCCGGCGGTGAACGGCCGTGTCACGTGGTTAGGCTGACGGGCGCGTGCCGCGCGCGGCCGCACCCCGACGGATCTACGCACGAGGAGCCAATCCACGATGGCCGACTCCAGTTTCGACATCGTCTCGAAGGTCGAGCGGCAGGAGGTCGACAACGCCCTCAACCAGACCGCCAAGGAGATCTCCCAGCGCTACGACTTCAAGGGCGTGGGCGCCTCCATCGCCTGGTCCGGCGAGAAGATCGAGATGCGCGCCAACTCCGAGGAGCGGGTCAAGGCGGTCCTCGACGTCTTCCAGTCCAAGCTGATCAAGCGCGGCATCTCGCTGAAGTCGCTGGACGCCGGGGAGCCCCAGGCGTCCGGCAAGGAGTACAAGCTCTTCGCGTCGATCCAGGAGGGCATCTCCCAGGAGAACGCCAAGAAGATCGCGAAGATCATCCGCGACGAGGGGCCCAAGGGCGTCAAGGCGCAGGTGCAGGGCGAGGAGCTGCGGGTCAGCTCCAAGAGCCGGGACGCGCTGCAGGAGGTCATCGCCCTGCTCAAGGGCAAGGACTTCGACTTCGCGATCCAGTTCACCAACTACCGCTGAGCGGTGGGGGCCGGCCTCCACCGGTCGGACACCCGCCGGGCCGGCGGGTGTCCGTGGCGGACCGTCAGCGGTCGGCGCCCACCGGCTCCGCGGGCGCCTCCTCCCGTGCCCGCGCCTTCCGGCCCTTCTCGGGCCGGCCGCCGGGCAGGACGCGGTCCAGCACCCCGGCCAACCAGTGGGAGCGGCCCGCGGCCAGGGGAGCGAGCACGGCGAGGACCAGCACGTAGCCCGCGATGAACGGGGAGAGCCGCTCGTCCAGGCCGGCGGTCGCGGCCATGGTCGCCAGGATGAGCGCGAACTCGCCGCGGGCGGTCAGGGTGATGGCCACGTTGGCCGTCGGCTGCGGTCCGAACCCGTACATCCGGGCGGTGAAGAGGGCGGAGAGCAGGTTCATCACCAGCGTGATCGCCACCGCGACGAGGACGGGCACCAGCACGCTCGGCAGGTCACCGGGGTCGATGGACAGGCCGAAGGCGAAGAAGAAGATCGCGGCGAAGGCGTCCCGCAGCGGGTTGACCAGCTCCCGGATGCGGTCCCCGGAGGACGTGCTGCCGAGCATCAGGCCGACCATGAAGGCGCCGATGACGTCGGCCACCCCGAACTCCTCGGCGACGCCCGCCATCAGCACCGCGGCTCCGAGGAACGAGACCACCAGCAGTTCGTTGTCCTTGGTCGCGATGAGCCGCCCGATCAGGCCGGTGCCCCAGCGGGCCAGGGTGGCGAGCACCAGCAGGAAACCGAACGCCTTGCCCGCCTGGCCGACCGCGGAGGCCATGCTGTCGGCGCCGGATATCACCGGCTGGAGAGCGGCCAGGTAGAGGGCCAGGAAGATGTCGTCGATGACGATGATGCCGAGGATGGCCTTGGTCTCGGGATTGCCGATGCGCCCGAGGTCGACCAGGACCTTGGTGATGATCGCCGATGACGAGATGCCGAGCACGCCGGCGAGGACGAGGGCCTCGGAGGTGCCCCAGCCGAGGCCGAAGCCGAAGGCCAGACCGGCGCCCACGTTCAGCACCAGGTACACGACTCCGGCCAGGACCAGTTTCCTGCCGCCGTTCTTGAGGTCGTCGAGGTGGAACTCCAGGCCCAGGTAGAACAGCAGCAGCACCAGGCCGAGGGCCGAGAGCATCTCCAGATCGTGCGGGTCCTCCACCAGGACCAGACCGGGAGTGTGCGGGCCGAGGAGCGCCCCGGCCAGGATGAACAAGGGGATCGTGGGGAGCCCGATCCGACTTCCGAGCCGGGCGAGCACGGCGGCGGCGACGAAGGCGCCGCCCATGGCGAGCAGGGTGTCCGCGTGCCCCATGGGGCGGTCACCTCCTGGGCGTGACGGCGGAAAGCGGGCGGGGACCGGATCGGGCGGGCGTCAGCGAGCGAATGGCTTCCTCCTGGGCGTCCGGACGGGTCGGTCAATCGAGCGTCAAGAAAGGTTCAAAGTTTAGTTTACCAAACTACCTTCTGCGCTTTTCCGCCAAAAGGGGACATATCTACATGTCTTGATTGTGCTGGATCCCCCTCCGACGCTCCTCCGGGGCCCGCGGGCGAACCGCCCGATCCCGAGGAAGGCGGCCGGGAAGGTTGGGGACGCCGCCGCTCCGGGCACCCGGGTGCGGACCGTCCCGCGCCCACGCGCCAGGAGGACGCATGAGGGAGAAGACCGTACGGACCGCCCTGCCGGCCGCGCTGCTGTGCGGCGCGTTCGCGCTCGTCGCCTGCGGGGAGGACGGCGGCGGGAGCAACGAACTCACCGGCGCGGCCGTCCGCGCCGCCGCCGCCCAGGCCGGGGAGGCCGCCTTCGAGCGGGCCGGGCACCCCATCGACGGCAACCTCGACTGCGCCGACGAGGGCAGCGGCGAGAACCTCCGCCTGACCTGCGACGGGAAGACCCGGGACGGCCAGGACGCCAGGCTGACCGCCGAGGCCGACAGGAACCCGGAGATCGACACGAGCGACGGGGTCAAGATCGAGGGCTTCGACGTCGTCGGCACGGTCGGGGGCGATCAGGTGATCAACCAGAAGGGGTGCCTCGGCGTCGGCTGCTGACGGCGTCCGGTCGTCGAAGGGCCGGCCGTCGAAGGGCCGGCCGTCGAAGGGCCCGGTTGTTGAAGACGGCGATGCGGGGCAGACGGCAGTAACGATCTGTCCGAACCGCCGGAAGGATCACCGCCGATGGCCACACCCGCCCGCCGTACGCGCCCCCGGAACCGCGGACCCGCCTTCGACCTGCGGCGGACGACCCTGGGCTTCGTCCTGGCCGCGATCCTCCTGGTCTGCGCGGGGTCCGTGGCGCGCGCGGTGGCCGGAGCGGTCGAGCGGCATCCGGCCGCGGTCGTCGCCGTCTGCCTGCTGTGCGCGCCGGTGGCCGTGGCGGTCCTGCGCGGCGGACGCCGCTTCCGGGCCGCCCGGGCCGCCCGCCGGGCCGTCGGGGCCCTGGCCGAGGGCGCCGAGACCGCGCTGGAGACGCTGGAGGCCACGGCGCCCTCCCCGGCCGGGCACGCCCCCGGACACGCCCCTGCACACACCGCCGAGGCCGCTCCCGAGCGGGCGGAACCCTGGCAGGCGGTGGACCACGACGCCATGGCCCCGGAGGAGTTCGAGCGGGCGATCGCCGCCCTGTGCGAACGGGACGGCTGCCGGGACGTGGAGGTCGTCGGAGGCGCCGGCGACCTGGGCGCCGACGTCCTCGCCACCGCCCCGGACGGACGGCGCGTCGTCGTCCAGTGCAAGCGCTACGGCGAGACCAACAAGGTCGGCTCGCAGGACGTGCAGCGCTTCGGCGGCACCTGCTGGACCGTCCACGGAGCCCAGGTCGCGGCCGTGGTGACCACCAGCGGCTTCACGGCGCCGGCCGTCGAGTACGCCGAGCGGTGCGGCATCGTGTGCGTCGACCGCGCCGCCCTCGCCGCCTGGAGCGACGGCACCGGGCCGCCGCCCTGGGCCGGCCCCGCGGCGCCGCGCGTCTAGGCGACCGGGTTCCGGCTCCAGCGGTAGGAGGGGTACGCGGCGTCGCTGCGGACGATCTCGCGGCCCAGCGGCGTCAGCGAGACGGGGACCAACATGAAGTGGGCGATCCCGAACGGGATGCCGATCAGGGTCAGGCAGAAGCCGATGCCCGCGACGATGTGCCCCAGCGCCAGCCAGATCCCGGCGAAGACCAGCCAGACGACGTTGCCCACCCCGGAGGCGATGCCCGCGTCGCGCCGCTGGACGACCCGGTGGCCGAAGGGCCACAGGGCGTAGGCGGCGATCCGGAAGCAGGCGATCCCCCACGGGATCGTGATCACCAGCACGCAGCAGACCAGGCCCGCGACCGCGTATCCGAGGGCCATCCACAGCCCGGAGAAGACCAGCCAGACGAGGTTGAGCAGCGTCCTCACGCGCGCCCTCCCGCCATCTTCTCCAGCCGGGCGATGCGGTCGCTCATCGGCGGATGGGTGGAGAACAGCCGGGACAGCCCGTCGCCCGGGCGGAACGGGTTGGCGATCATCATGTGGCTCGCCGTCTCCAGCCGCGGCTCGGGCGGCAGCGGGAGCTTCCGCGTGCCGGCGTCCAGCTTGTCCAGGGCGGAGGCGAGGGCGAGCGGGTCGCCGGTGAGCCGGGCGCCGGAGGCGTCCGCCTCGTACTCCCGGGAGCGGCTGACCGCGAGCCGGATCAGGGACGCGGCGACCGGGCCGAGCAGCACGATCAGCAGCATGCCCAGCAGACCGGGACCCTCGTCGTCGTCCGACCGGCCCACCGGGATCAGCCAGGCGAAGTTGACCAGGAACATCACCACCGAGGCCAGCGCGCCCGCGACGGACGAGACGAGGATGTCGCGGTTGTGGACGTGGCTCAGCTCGTGCCCGAGGACGCCGCGCAGCTCGCGCTCGTCGAGGAGGCGCAGGATGCCCTCGGTGCAGCAGACGGCGGCGTTGCGGGGGTTGCGGCCGGTGGCGAAGGCGTTGGGCGCCTGGGTCGGCGAGATGTACAGGCGCGGCATGGGCTGGCGGGCCGCCGTGGACAGCTCGCGGACCATGCGGTAGAGGCCCGGGGCCTCGAACTCGCTGACCGGGCGGGCCCGCATCGCGCGCAGGGCCAGCTTGTCGCTGTTCCAGTAGGCGTAGGCGTTGGTGCCGATGGCGACGACGAGCGCGATGACCAGACCCGTACGGCCGAAGAAGCCGCCGATGACGATGATGAGCGCGGACAGCCCCCCGAGGAGCAGGGCCGTCTTCAGCCCGTTGTGCCGGCGGTGCACGGTACGCCCTCCAGGTGGTGCGGCAGAGGAACCCCTCGGTGTGACCCTTGTGTGCCCCTCTTGTGCTGGTGTCTCCGCCTTTCGACGGATTCGGCGGACCCTTCCTGAAAGGTCAACGCCATGCGAGGGTGCTGGGTTCCCGGGGCGTCGCCGTCTAAAGCAGCACGTCGGCGGCGAAGCGCATGACGAGCTGCGGAACACCCGAGAGGACGACGCCCAGTGCGGCGGCCACCCCGATGGCCGCGGTGAGCGGCCCGGCGACGCGCGGCCGGACGCCGGGCGCCGGCGCCGGCGCCGGCTCGGCGGGGGCGCGGAAGAGCACCGCCGTCCACGCCAGGTAGTAGTACAGGGCGATCACCACGTTCACCGCCATCACCACCGCCAACCAGCCCAGGCCCGCGTCCACGACCGCCGAGAAGACCACGACCTTGGCGAACAGGCCGACGATCCCCGGCGGCAGCCCGGCCAGGCACAGCAGGAAGAAGGCCAGGGCGAGGGCGGCCGCGGGGTGGGTGGCGTACAGGCCGCGGTAGTCGGTGATCCGGTTGGCGGCGGCGGTCCGGCCGACGTGGACGGCGACGCCGAAGGCGCCCAGGTTCACGGCGGCGTACATCAGGGCGTAGGCGACGGTCGCGCCCACCGCCGTCCCCGGCTCGTCCGCGTACGCCGCCGCGGCGATCGGCACCAGCAGGTAGCCGGCCTGGCCCACGGAGGACCACGCCAGCAGGCGCACCGCGCCGTGCGCGCGCTCGGGGCGCTGCCGCAGCGCGGCGACGTTGCCCGCGGTCATGGTGAGGGCCGCCAGGACGGCCAGGGCCGGGCCCCAGAGGTGGTCGTGGGACGGGAACGCCTCGACGGTCACCAGGATCAGCCCGGAGAAGCCCACCGCCTTGCCGATGACGGACAGGTAGGCGGCCACCGGCAGCGGCGCCCCGACGTAGGTGTCCGGCACCCAGGAGTGGAAGGGGACGGCGGCGGTCTTGAAGGCGAAGCCGACCAGGGTGAGGACGACGCCGGCGGCGGCCAGGGTCCCCAGCCGCGGGTCGACGTCGCGCAGCCCGTCCGCGACCCGGACCAGGTGCAGCGAGCCGGTGGCGGCGTAGACGAAGCTCACGCCCAGCAGGCTGACGGCGGTGGCGGTGACCGAGGAGAGGAAGAACTTCAGGGCCGCCTCGGAGGAGCGTCCGTCTCCGCGGCGGAGCCCGACCAGGGCGAACGACGGCAGGGAGGCGACCTCCAGGGCCACGATCAGGGTCGCCAGGTCGCGGGAGGCGGGCAGCAGCGCGGCGCCCGCGGCGGAGGACAGCAGCAGGAACCAGTACTCGCCGGCCGGCAGCCGCTCGTCCCGCACGGCCGCCGTCGACAGCAGGACGGTCAGGAGCGCGGCGCCGAGCACCAGGAACTGGACGGCCACGGCGAACGGGTCGGCGACGTAGGAGCACGCCCCCGGGTCGGTGGTGAGGCAGAAGGTCGCGCGGTCGCCGGCGAGCGACGGCGACAGGGAGAGCGCGGCGAGCGCCAGGAAGGCCCCGGCCGCCCACCCGAGCAGCGGCTTGCGGCGCTCGGGGAGGAAGAGGTCGGCGACCAGGACGACCAGGGCGCCCAGCGCGGCGAGGGTGGGCGGGGCGATCGCGAGCCAGTCGACCGACTGGACGACGTTCCCGGCCGGCACCCGGGCGAGCACGGTCATCGGCTGACTCCCGGCAGGAGGGTCTGCACGGCCGGTTCGGTGAGCCCGAGGAGGAGCGCGGGCCACAGTCCGGCCAGGACGGTGAGGACGACGAGCGGCGTCCAGGCGGCGAACTCGTGGGCGCGGACGTCGGCGAGGGCGAGGGTCGCCCCGGAGGTGGGCGGCCGGCCCATGCAGACCCGGCGGACGACCACGAGCAGGTAGGCGGCGGTCAGCAGGGTGCCCAGGGCGCCGACGGCCATGTAGACCAGGTACGCCGGACGGCCGAGGCCGTCGGCGGGGTGGTACGCGCCGAGCAGGGCGAGCATCTCGCCCCAGAACCCGGCGAGCCCGGGCAGCCCCAGGGAGGCCACCGCGCCGAAGGCGAGCAGTCCGCCGAGCCGGGGGGCGCGTCCGTACAGCGCGGCGCCTCCCCCGTTCTCGTCGCCGTCGAGCGCGAGCCGGTCCAGGTCGGTGGTGCCGGTGCGCTCCTTGATCGCGCCGACGAGGAAGAACAGCAGGCCGGTGATGAGGCCGTGGGCCACGTTGGCGAACAGCGCGCCGTTGACGCCGGCGCGGGTGAGGGTGGCGATGCCCAGCAGGACGAAGCCCATGTGGCCCACGGAGGAGTAGGCGATGAGCCGCTTGAGGTCGCCGCCGTTCCCGCGCCGCGCCAGGAAGAGGCAGGCCAGCGACCCGTAGACGATGCCCGTGACCGCGAAGGCCCCCAGGTACGGGGCGAGGGTGTGGATGCCGTCGGGCGCCATGGGCAGGACGATCCGGACGAGGCCGTAGGTGCCCATCTTCAGCAGCACGCCCGCCAGCAGGACCGAGCCGACGGTCGGGGCCGCGGTGTGGGCGTCGGGCAGCCAGCTGTGCAGCGGCCACATCGGCGTCTTGACGGCCAGGCCGATCCCGATGGCGAGGGCGGCCGAGAACTGGACGGTGTGGCTCACCCCCCGGCCGTGGTTCGCGGCGAGCGCCGTCATGTCGAAGGTGGGGCCGCCCGGCGCGTTCAGGCCGAGCAGCAGCAGCCCGAGCAGCATCACCACGGAGCCCAGCAGCGTGTAGAGGACGAACTTCCGCGCGGCGGCCTCCCGCCCCTCGCCGCCCCAGCGGGCGATGAGGAAGTACATCGGGATCAGGACCGTCTCGAAGGCGAGGAAGAACAGCATCAGGTCCAGCACGGCGAAGGTCGCCAGCGTGCCGAACTCCAGGACGAGGAGGAGCGCGACGAACGCCGCCGGACGCGGGCCCTCGGGCGCGCGGTGGTAGCTGTACAGGGCGCACAGGAAGGTCAGCAGCGCGGTCAGCACGACCAGCGGGAGCGAGACGCCGTCGACGCCGAGGTGGAGGCGGACGTCCAGCGCCGGGATCCAGGGGAGGTCGGTCTCGGCCTGCACCGTCCCCGGACGGTCGTGGTCGAAGCCGAGCGCCAGCAGGACGGCGGCGGCGAGGACGGCGCCGGTGACGGTGACGCCGTGGCGGAGCACGGCCTGCTCGGGGCTCCGGCCCCGCAGTCCGGGCGGGGCGGGCAGGAGGGCGGCGACCGCGCCGACCAGGGGCAGCACGACGACGGCCAGGAGGAGGAGTTGCGCCAGGGTGTCGTTGAGGGGGATCACTGGTCACGCTCCGGCGGCGACGAGGACGGCGGCCACGGCCAGGACGAGGGAGCCGGCGAGGAGGACGCCGAGGTAGGTCTGCACGTTGCCGGTCTGGGCGCGGCGCACGGCCGCGCCCAGCAGCCGGGCGGTGCCGCCCGCGCCGTCGACGTAGGTGTCGACGACCTCACGGTCGAGGAAGCGGACGAGCCGGGCCGCGGCCCGGATGGGCCGCACGGCGACGGCCGCGTACACCGCGTCGAGGTGGAAGCCGCGGGCGGCGTGGCGGTGCAGGGGGCCCAGCAGGACGCGGCCGGGGTCGGCGGGGTCGTCGGCCGCCGCGATGTCGCCGTAGGCGGGCCGGTGGGTGGCGATGGCCTCGGCCTCGGACGTCGAGAACTGCGGCACGGGGCCCGTCGACGAGAGGTGGTGGCCGGGCGACGGACGGGAGGGCTCGGCGTCCGGGTGGGCGGCCATGGCGCCGAGCGGGACGCGGGCGGCGACCTTCGCGGTGGTGTGCCGCCAGGCCGCGTAGACGACCAGGGCGCCGGCGGCGGCGAGGCCGGTGGCCAGGACGGAGGTGGTGAGGGTGGGGGCGAGGCTGCCGCCGTCGAACCAGTCGGGCAGGGCTCCGTAGAGGAGTCCGACGGCGATGGTCGGGCCGGCCAGCACCCACAGCACGGTGTTCATCACGGCCGGCGGACGTTCGTGGTCGGGGGCCTCCTCGCCGCGGCCGTGGAAGGCGAGCAGCCACAGGCGCGCGGCGTACGCGGCGGTGAGGAAGGCGGTCAGCAGCCCGGCGAGGAGGACGGTCCAGGCCACGGCGGTCGGGACGGCGTGGCTCGCCGGGGTGGCGGGGGCGAGGGCGGCGTGCTCGGCGGCGCCGAGGACGGCCTCCTTGGAGAAGAAGCCCGCGAAGGGCGGCACGGCGGCGAGCGCGAGCAGGGCGACGGTCATCGTCCAGTAGGCGTCCGGCACGCGCCGGGCGAGGCCGCCCGTGCGGGCCGTCGCGGCGAGCGAGTTGGTGCCGGCGGCGTGGATGACCACGCCCGCGGCGAGGAAGAGCAGCGCCTTGAACACACCGTGCGAGATCAGGTGGAAGACGGCGGCGCCGCGGTCGGCGACGGCCAGGGCGCCGATCATGTACCCGAGCTGGCCGACGGTGGAGTAGGCCAGGACGCGTTTGATGTCGTCCTGGGCGAGGGCGGCCAGCGCCGAGCCGACCATGGTGACGGCGGCCATCGCGGCGAGGACGGCGAGCGCGACGGCGGAGGCGGTGAAGACGGGCAGCAGCCGCGCGACGACGTAGACGCCGGCCGCGACCATGGTGGCGGCGTGGATCAGCGCGGAGACCGGCGTCGGGCCCGCCATCGCGTCCGGCAGCCAGGTGTGCAGCGGGAACTGCGCGGACTTGCCCGCGACCCCGGCCAGGAGCAGCAGCGCGACGACGGTGGGGTGGTCGAGCTCGAAGGAGGACAGCGGGGAGGTGAGGCGGGTGACGATCGTGCTGATGCGGAACGTGCCGGCCTCGGAGCCCAGCGCCAGGATGCCGACGATGAACGGCACGTCGCCCAGCTTGGTGACGAGGAACGCCTTGAGGGAGGCGGAGCGGGCGGCGGCGGTCTCCCAGTAGTGGCCGACCAGGAGGTACGAGCAGATGCCCATGACCTCCCAGCCGACCAGCAGCACGATCAGGTCGTCGCTGTAGACGACCAGCAGCATCGCGGCGGTGAAGAGGGAGACCAACGCGGCGTAGGAGGGGTAGCGCGGGTCGTCGCGCAGGTAGCCGGTGGAGTAGATCTGCACGCAGGTGGCGACGGCGCCGACGAGGACCGCGACGAGGACGGCGAAGCCGTCGAGGTGGAAGGCCAGCTCGATCGGCAGGGCGTCGTTGCCGGTGGGGGTGAGGAGGGTGGCGCCGGTCAGGGCGTCGCCGCCGCCCTGGCGCAGGGCGACGGCGACGGCGAGCACGGTCGAGACGAGGGTGGGCAGGACGGCCAGGGGGCGCGTGTAGGCGGGGAGGCGGCGGCCGAGGAGGAGCCCGGCGAGAGCGCCGAGGAAGGGCAGCAGCGGGACGAGGACGGCGAGGGTCGTGGTGGTCACGCGGTGGCCTCTCCCCTGGTCAGGCGCGTGTCGACGGGATTGTCGGTGCCGGCTGCCACACTGGTTTCGTCACTCTCCGTGGTGGGCTCGTCGGTCTCGGCGAGGGCGCGGAGCCGGTCGATGTCGGAGGTGCCCCGATTGCGGTACACCAGCAGCACGATGGCCAGGCCGATGCCGATCTCGGCGGCGGCGATGGCGATGGTGAAGAGGGTGAGGGCCTGGCCCGCGTGGAGGGTGTCGCGGAGCCAGACGTCGAAGGCGACGAGGTTGAGGTTGACGGCGTTGAGCATCAGCTCGACCGACATCAGGACGAGGATCGCGTTGCGCCGGGCGAGGACGCCGTACAGGCCGGTGCAGAACAGCAGCACGGCGAGGACGGCGGGATAGGCGAGGTGCATCAGCGTCCCCCTCCGTTCCTCGTGCCGTCGCCCCCGGTCCGGCCGTCCCTCCGGCGCGACAGGACGATCGCGCCGACGAGCGCGGCGAGCAGCAGGACGGAGAGGGCCTCGAAGGGCAGCACCCAGTGCCGGAAGAGGATCTCCCCGGTGACGCGGGTGGTGCCCTGCGGGCCGCCCGCGTCCAGGTCGATCCAGGTGGCGCGGAAGGCGTCCACGACCACGGTGACCAGGGTGACGGCGGCGGTGACGGCGACGGCCAGGGCGACGGGGCGGTTGCCGGAGTCGGCGCCCGGTGAGCGCCCGATGGGCGCCTTGGTGAGCATCAGGCCGAAGAGGAGGAGGACGACGACGGACCCGACGTAGATCAGGACCTGCACCCAGGCGATGAACTCGGCGGACAGCAGCAGGTACTCCACGGCGATCCCGCCGAGCGCCACCACCAGCCACAGCGCGGCGTGGACGAGCTGCCTGCTGGTGACGGAGACGACGGCGGCGCCGAGGGTGAGGACGCCGACGAGGAGGAAGAGGACCTCCACGCCGGTGGGCGACAGGAAGCCGGGGGCGTCGGCCGCGAGCCGCGCCGCGGTGGCGGTGCTCACGCGTCGCCCTCCCGCTGCCCGGCCTCCCGCTGCCGCTTCTCGGCGGCCTTGCGGGCGGCGGCGATCTCCTTGGGCTCCTCGGCGGCCGGGTCGAGCGGCGGCGGGGCGGGCACGGTCCACATCCACTCGCGCAGCCGGTCGCGTTCGTGGGTGAGTTCGCGGATGTCGGTCTCGGCGTACTCGAACTCCGGTGACCAGAACAGCGCGTCGAAGGGGCAGACCTCGACGCAGATGCCGCAGTACATGCACAGGGCGAAGTCGATGGCGAAGCGGTCGAGGACGTTGCGGCTGCGCTCGCGTCCGCCCGGAGTGGCGGGCGGCACCGTCTCCTTGTGGGAGTCGATGTAGATGCACCAGTCGGGGCACTCGCGGGCGCACAGCATGCACACCGTGCAGTTCTCCTCGAACAGCCCGATCACCCCGCGGCTGCGCGGGGGCAGTTCGGGCTGGGCGTCCGGGTAGTGCGCGGTGACCGAGCGCCGGGTCATGGTGCGGAGGGTGACGGCCAGACCCTTGGCCAGGCCGCTGCCGGGGAGGGCCATTACTGGATCACCACCTTGACCACGCCGGTGAGCGCGATCTGGAGGAGGGCGAGGGGGACGAGCACGGTCCAGGCGAACCGCTGGATCTGGTCCTCGCGCAGCCGGGGGTAGCTGACCCGCAGCCAGATGACGACGAAGGCGAGGACGGCCGTCTTCAGCAGCGTCCACAGCCAGCCGAGGTCGTCGGCGAACGGCCCGTGCCAGCCGCCGAGGAACAGCACCGCGGTCAGCGCGGAGAGGACGACGATGCCCGCGTACTCGGCGAGCAGGAAGAAGGCGAAGCGCAGACCGGTGTACTCGGTGTACGCGCCGAAGATGATCTCGGAGTCGGCGACGGGGGCGTCGAAGGGCGGGCGCTGGAGTTCGGCGAGCCCGGCGGCGAAGAAGACGAAGGCGCCGATGATCTGCCACGGCACCCACCACCACTCGAACGCCTCCAGGATGCCGGTCAGCGAGACGGTGCCGGCGGCCATGGCGACGGAGGCGGCGGCGAGCAGCAGCGGCAGTTCGTACGCCATGAGCTGGGCTGCCGTCCGCAACCCGCCCAGCAGGGAGAACTTGTTGGCCGAGGCCCAGCCGCCCATGAGGGAGCCGAGCACGCCGACGCCCATCACGGCGAGCACGAAGAAGATCCCCGCGTCGACGGCCTGGCCGACCATGCCGTCCGGTCCGACCGGGATCGCGACCAGCACCAGCAGGTACGGGATGAGGGCGACGGCGGGCGCGAGCCGGAAGATCGCGCGGTCGGCGCCCTCGGGGACGATGTCCTCCTTCTGCGCGAACTTCACCCCGTCGGCGACGAGTTGGGCCCAGCCGTGGAAGCCGCCCGCGTACATCGGGCCGACCCGGCCCTGCATGTGGGCCATGACCTTGTGCTCGGTCTGTCCCACCAGCAGGGGCAGGACGAGGAAGGCGAGGAGGACGGCCAGCAGCCGCCAGGCGACGTCGAGCACGTCCATCAGGCGCCGCCTCCCGTCGTCCCGTCCGGACCGCTGTCCTCGCCGTCCGCGTTCTCGCCGTCCGCGTCGTCCGCGCGGTCCGTTCCCCTCGCCTCGTCGTCGCCCCTGCCGCCGCCGTCGGGCCTCCGGGCGGGCCGGGCGGCGCCGTCCTCCTCGGGGGCGTTGGCCACCGAGGCGCCGCCGCCCTCGGAGAGCGGCGTCTCGGCCCGCTCGTCGCGTTCGTGCACGCGGCGGGCGGCCTCGTCCGACGTCTCGCCCGCGGGCGCCGTGGGCCCGGTCGGCTCCGACGCCCTGAGCCAGGGGGCGTCCGTGCTGCGGCGGCCCGGTTCCGCCGCGGAGCGCTGACTGGCGGACCCCTCCGACGCGCTGCGCATCCGGCGGGCCGGGCGGTCCGGCCGGGCGGCCGGGGCGCCCTCCGCCCGCTGACCGGCCGAGCCCTCGCTCGCGCTGCGCGCGCGGCGCGGTCGCGGTGCGGAGGTCTCGGAGGACTCCGCGGGCACGGCCCCGGCGGCGCGTTGGCTCGCCGACCCGGCGCTCGCGCTGCGCATCCGGCGCGGTCGCTCGCCCGCGCCGCCCGCCGCG
>NZ_BAAASZ010000026.1:389339-446476 GCF_039533145.1 Streptomyces macrosporus | reverse complement strand
AGACCGGCGGCGGACACGCCCGTGATCCCACCGTTGTCGTCGATCTTGGTCGCGCTGCTCCACGCACCGGAAGCAGACCGGGTGCGGTCCCACACGTCCCCGTTCACCAACGTCTGCACGTGCAGCGTCCCGTCCGACAGCCCGGCCGAGGAGATCGCCTTGATCCCACCGTTGTCGTCGATCTTGGTCGCGCTGCTCCACGCACCGGAAGCAGACCGGGTCCGGTCCCACACGTCCCCGTTGACCAGCGTCTGCACGTGCAGCGTGCCGTCCGGCAGAGCGGCGGCGGAGATGGCGTCGATGTCGCCGTTGTCGTCGATCTTGGTCGCGCTCGTCCAGGAACCGTCCGCCCTGCGCGTGCGGTCCCACACATCCCCGTTCACCAGCGTCTGCACGTGCAGCGTGCCGTCCGGCAGAGCGGCGGCGGAGACCGCGTTGATGTCGCCGTTGTCGTCGATCTGCACGGCGTGGCTCTGCCACGTCCCGCTCGCCGAACGCGACCGGTCCCACACCGTCCCACTGGGAACACTCGGAGCGTCGTCGACGACCGAGGTGTTCCGAACCGGTACGTAGGGGCCGGAGCCGGAGAAGTACGGGTAGGGAATGCGGCGGTGGTGGACACCGCTGGGGGTGAACTCGTAGCCCCAGTACTCGCTCTGCGCCTCGTCGGCCCACTTCTCGAAGAGCACCACGTGCCCACCGGCGCCGCTGTCGTCGTCGAGCAGGGCGTCTCCGGGCTTGAGTTCGCTCTTGCTGATGGTTTCGGTGACGCCGTAGCCGGCGAAGGTGTCGGTGGTCAGGGAGCGGTCGAGATTCCAGGCCATCGACACATAGCCGGAGCAGTCGGTTCTGTAACCCTGGTAGCTGCCGTTCCAGTCGTAGTCCAGACCGATACCGACCCAACTGTCCGCTCTGGCGATGACGGTGGAGCGGGTTATCGTCGGCGCGATGCTGCTGGCGGTGAGCCGGTCGGCGGACGACAGCGGTGTCACGGGTCCCTGTCCGGAACTCCCGTACTCCTGGACCTTGGCGGGAGAACCGTCCGCCGCGGCGGCGGGAAGGACACCGCCTGCGAGGGCGAGGCTCACGGCGGCCAGGACGACCGCGGTGGTCCTGTGGCGCTTTGAGAAGTGCTTCATCGGGAACTCCCGGGATGCGGGCAGGGCAGAGCCCTGCCGATGGATGGTCGGGAAGACATGTCGTGCGAAGGGCCGCCGTATCGGTCGGCGGCGGGCGTGGCGGGCCTCGGGTCGCGACCACCGCGGCGGAGTGCCGCCCCCGGACGTGGGGTTCCGGCCTCGGTGCCGGGTGCGGACCGGTGTGCCGACTACTGCCAGATCATGTCGGCGTCCGCGGCGGTGGTGGGCAGGATGACGCTCCCGAGGGCGAGAACAGCGGTCACGACGACCTGGGCGAGGCGGTTTCCGAGCATGACGAGGCTTCCTTTCGGACATCGGCGGACCACGGTGCGCAGGGCCGGTCCACGTCCTGCGTTCCGCTGGTGGGAAAGGCCTCCGAAGTGGCCATCCCTCAGCGGCGGGATCAGCTTCGTCGCAGGTCAACGCGGTTGAAAGAGTTTTCGGTTGGCCCAAACGGGCCCTGGCCCGAACCGGTCAGGGTGACGTCTCGGGCGATTGCCGTTCGACGAACGGGGCGACGAACGGCGCTTGGACACCGGCCAACTCCCAGCCTCGGAAGTCGGGGCAACGCGCCAGTGCGCGCCGACAGATCGAGCCGGCTCGGGCCTCGGCCTGGAACAGGTCGTCGGCGATCAGGTAGATGCCCAGAACAGGGCCTCCCGCGGCGTGCCGGTGATCCGACACGTGCTCGATCCGCTCGTGTGCCACAGCACATCCCCGCACCTGGTCCGCCGCATCATGGGGCAACTCGGCACCGACCGGAGGGCGCAGCCGCACATGGATGAGATACACACCGTGGACTCTTCTCAAGAGCACGCCGTCGCCACCAGGCCAACCGACGGCCGGTTCAGGCCATGGCCTCTTCCGTCCTCGCGCCGAGGTTTGTGCCAGGGGAAAATGACGCGGATCCCTCTTCCGCCCGATCCGCTCTGCCATGATCATCGCGACCAGGCGGTACAGGAGTTCAGGGGGGTTACGGATGCTGACGGCACTGGGTCTGGACACGGTGTCCGAGCAGGTCTACCGGGCGATGCTCACGCATCCGCGCGCCGGAGTCGCGGAGTTGGCCGAACGTCTCGGGCTCACCGACGGGGAGGTCCGCCGCTCGTTGGACACGCTCAGCGAACTGTGCCTGGTGCAGCCGTCGTTCGAACGCCGGGGGGAACTGCGGGCGATCTCGCCGGACGTGGGCATGGACATCCTGCTGACCCGCCAGCAAGCAGCCCTGGCCGCGCAGCAGCAGCGCCTGGAAGCCTTCCGGGCCGCGGCCGCGCAGTTGATATCGCAGTACGCCGACCTGCGTCCGGCCGAGCGGCACCCGGGCGTGGAGCAGGTGACCGGGCTGGACCGGATCCGTGACCGGCTGGTCCGCCTCGCCCGGGAGACCACCACCGAGGTGATGACGTTCGCCCCGGACGGAGCGCACACCGAGGAGAGCATCGCCGCCGCACGACCTCTCAACCGGCAACTGCTCGACCGCGGGGTCACCCTGCGGACGGTCTACCTCGACAGCGTCCGCAACAACCCCCCGACCATGGAGTACGTGAACTGGCTGGCCTCCCTGGGAGGACTGGTTCGCACCGTCCCCACGCTGCCCACCCGCATGATCATTTCCGATCGGAGGACCGCCGTCATCCCGGTCAGCACCAGCGACACGGCCGCCGGCGCCGTCGTCCTCACAGGGCAGGGCACGGTGACGGCCCTGTGCGCGCTCTTCGAGAGCATCTGGAACACCGGCCGACCGCTGGGCCGGGAGAAGGCCCGCGACGAGCACGGCCTCACCCCCCAGGAGGCCACCGTCATACGGCTGCTCGCCAAAGGCCACACCGACGAGTCCGTCGCCAAACGGATCGGTGTCTCCGCACGTACCGCGCGTCGCATCGCCAACGGTCTGATGGAACGGCTCGGAGCCCGCAGTCGTTTCGAGGCCGGAGTCCGGTCCGTCCGGCTCGGTTGGCTCCCCCTCCACGAGTGAGGACCACCGCTCCCGCCGATCCGTCGCCCCGCAGGTCCAAGGGGTCTCCGCACCCGCGCGGGACGGGCGCCCTCCGGGACCACCCGGCCTCCGGAGGGGTGTGCCTGCGCGGAGAATCCGTGCAGATATCCGGGATGAACGGTGACGGCTCACCACGCCCGGACCGAACTGCCCCTATTTACCCCGTCGGGCGGCAACACCGCCCTTCCCGGACAGTCCGCCGATCCGGTACGGTCGCCCCGCCGCGAGTCTCCACGCGCGGCGGCGCACCAAGGAGCGGCAATTGCGCGAGTTCACCGTCCCCGCCCTGGCCACGGCTCCCCAGGTGGGAGGACTGGCCGACGCCGTCTTCGACCATGCCGACGAGGACCCGCGCCGGATCGCCCTCTCCCGCAAGGACGCCTCCGGCGTCTGGCGGGACGTGACCGCCTCCGAGTTCCGCGATCAGGTCCTGGCCCTGGCCAAGGGGCTGCTCGCCGAGGGCGTGCGGTTCGGCGACCGGGTCGCCATCATGTCCCGCACCCGCTACGAGTGGACCCTCTTCGACTTCGCCCTGTGGTCCATCGGCGCCCAGCCGGTGCCGATCTACCCGACCTCCTCGGCCGAACAGGTCTACTGGGCGCTCCACGACGCCGAGGTGACGGCCGCCGTCGTGGAGCACGAGGACCACGCGATGACCGTCGGATCGGTCATCGACCGGCTGCCGCGCCTGAAGCGGCTGTGGCAGCTCGACGCCGACGCCGAGGGCGCGCTGTCCGCGGCCGGGGCCCACCTCCACGACGACGTCGTGCACCGGCACCGGCTGGCGCTGACCCCCGACACCCCGGCGACCGTCATCTACACCTCCGGCACCACCGGCCGCCCCAAAGGCTGCGTGCTCACCCACGGCAACTTCATGGCCGAGTGCGACAACATCGTGCGGCGCTACGAGACGGTGTTCACCTCCAAGGCCGGCGAGCAGCCCGCCACCCTGCTCTTCCTGCCCCTCGCCCACGTCTTCGGCCGGATGATCGAGGTCGGCGCGGTCCGAGCCCGCGTCAGGCTCGGCCACCAGCCCAACCTCAACGCCACCGCCCTCCTGCCCGACCTGGCGGCCTTCCGTCCCACCTTCATCCTGGCCGTGCCCTACATCTTCGAGCGGATCTTCCACGCCGCCCGCCGCAAGGCCGAGGCCGAGGGCCGGGAGGGCCCCTTCGACAAGGCCGTGGAGGTCGCCGTCCGCTACGCCGAGGCCAGGGAGCGCAAGGCGTTCGGCACCGGTCGCGGGCCCGGACCCGGCCTGCGGCTCCAGCGCCGGTTCTTCGACAAGGTCGTCTACTCCAAGCTCCGCGCGGCCCTCGGCGGACGCTGCCGCCACGCGATGTCCGGCGGCTCGGCCATGGAGAGGCGCCTGGGGCTGTTCTACGACGGCGCGGGCGTCCGCGTCTTCGAGGGGTACGGGCTGACGGAGTCCACCGCCGCCGCCACCGCCAACCCGCCCGAGCAGCCCCGCTTCGGCACCGTCGGCGTCCCCGTCCCCGGCACCACCGTCCACATCGCCGACGACGGCGAGGTGTGGCTGCGCGGCGGCCAGGTCTTCGCCGGCTACCTCAACGACCCCAAGGCCACCGAGGAGGTCCTGCGCGACGGCTGGCTGGCCACCGGGGACCTCGGCTCCCTGGACGAGGACGGCTATCTGACGATCACCGGCCGGAAGAAGGACATCCTGGTCACCTCCAGTGGCAAGAGCCTGTCCCCCACGCTCCTGGAGGACCGGGTGCGGGCGCACCCCCTGGTGGCCCAGTGCATCGTCGTCGGCAACGACCGGCCCTACGTCGCCGCCCTGGTCACCCTCGACCAGGACGCCGTGCACCACTGGCTGACCATGCGGAACAAGCCCGATCTCGGCCCGGCCGAACTCGTCCGCGACCCCGACCTGGAGGCCGAGATCAGGCGGTCGGTGGTCGCCGCCAACACCCTCGTCTCCCAGGCCGAGTCCATCCGCACCTTCCGGATACTGGGCTCGCAGTTCACCGAGGAGGAGGGGCTGCTCACCCCCTCCCTGAAGCTGCGGCGGAAGGCGATCGAGAAGGCGTACGCGGTCGAGATCGAGGCGCTCTACCAGAGCTGACCCCGAACGGAGCCGGCCTCGAACGGAGCCGGCCTCGAACGGCCGTCCCCCGGGAACGCGAGCGCGGCCATGATCGTTGTGCGGCGGGGTAGACGTGCCGCAACCGACCGAAGGACCGAACACACGTGAGCAACGTTCCGAACATCATCCTCAACAACGGCGTCCGGATGCCGCAGCTCGGTTTCGGCGTGTGGCAGGTTCCGGACGAGGAGGCCACCTCCGCCGTCGCCCACGCCATCGCCTCGGGCTACCGCAGCATCGACACCGCCGCCCTGTACCGCAACGAGAGGGGCACCGGACGGGCCATCGCCGAGTCCGGGGTGCCGCGCGAGGAACTCTTCGTCACCACCAAGGTCTGGAACGACCGGCACGGATACGACTCCACCCTGCGCGCCTTCGACGAGTCCCTGGAGCGGCTCGGCCTGGAGTACGTGGACCTCTACCTCATCCACTGGCCGGCGCCCCGGCAGGACCGTTACGTCGAGACCTGGAAGGCGCTGGAGAAGCTGTACGCCGACGGCCGGGCCAAGGCCATCGGCGTCTCCAACTTCAAGCCCACCCACCTGCGGCGGCTGATGGAGGAGACCGAGATCGTTCCCGCCGTCAACCAGATCGAGCTCCACCCCTGGTTCCAGCAGGCCGAGTCGCGCGCCTTCCACGCCGAACACGGCATCGCCACCGAGGCGTGGTCCCCGCTGGGCCAGGGCAAGGGGCTGCTGGAGGACCCGGCCGTCGAGGAGGTCGCCCGCAAGCACGGTCGCACTCCCGCCCAGGCGGTGCTGCGCTGGCACCTCCAGCTCGGGAACGTGGTGATCCCCAAGTCCGTCACCCCCTCCCGGATCGAGGAGAACATCGACGTCTTCGACTTCGAGCTGGACGAGGACGACATGGCGAAACTGGCCGGACTCGACACCGGCAACCGGCTCGGCGCCGACCCGGACACCCTGGGCTGACCCCTCCCCCGACCGGCGCCTCCCCCGCCGCCCCGACCTTCCGACGGGGCGGCGGGGCCGGGCTCCCCGACGCACGGCGCACGGGGGTGGAGGTCACCTCGCCCCGTGCGCCGGCGCGATCTCCTCGATGCGACGCGCCAGCCGCACGTCCCGCTCGGTCACCTTCCCGCCCACGCTGTGGGTGTTCACCGACACCCCCAGCGTGTTGTAGCCCAGCAGCAGATCGGCGTGGTGGTCCGACTCGTCCTGGATCCGCGCCACATGGATCACCATCGCCGCGGCCTGGAGGTGCCGGGCGAAGGAGTAGGAGCGCTTCAGCAGGTTCCGCTCCCGGTCCCACTCCCAGCCGGGCAGCTCCGCCAGGGCGCTCTCGATCTCTTCCGGGGTCAGCGGCTGCGGTGCCATGGAGGATTCTCGCTTTCGGTAGGCGGCCCTCCAAGCCTAGGGTCGCGGTCATGGGATCTGTGGCAGCCGACGCGAGCACCGGAGTGGGCCCCATGCTGCGGCACTGGCGGCAACGCGCCGGGCTCAGCCAGTTGGAGCTGGCCCTGCGCGCCGACTCCTCGGCGCGGCACATCAGTTTCGTCGAGACCGGACGCGCCCGGCCCAGCGAGGAGATGGTGCTCCGACTGGCCGAGCACCTGTCCGTCCCCGTACGGGAGCGCAACGCGCTGCTGCTGGCCGCCGGGTACGCGCCGCGCTACCCCGAGACCCCCGTGGACGACCCCTCGCTGGCCTCCCTGCGCGACAGCCTGGAGAGGATGCTCACGGCCTACGAGCCGTACCCGGCCCTGGTGGTCGACGGACGGTACGAGGTGCTGGCCGCCAACCGCGGCATCGCCGTCCTCCTGGAGGGGGTCGCCGACCACCTGCTGCGGCCTCCGCCGAACGCGATGCGCATCACCCTCCACCCCGAGGGCCTGGCCCCGCGCATCCGCAACTTCCTCGAATGGCGCGAGCACCTGCTGGAGCAGATGCAGCGGCAGCTCGCGCTGCTGCGTTCGGCGCCGCTGCGCGAGCTGTACGAGGAGGTCGTCGCCTATCCGCCGCCCGAGGGCGGCACCGAGCGGCGGGGCCGTGAGATCCCCTTCGCCCTGCCGATGGTGATCGACCACCGGGGACGGACGCTGTCGTTCTTCTCCACGATCACCACGTTCAACACCCCGATGGACGTGACCGTCTCCGAGCTGGCCATCGAGACCTTCGTCCCGGCCGACCCGGAGACGGCCGCCCTGCTGCCGACGTTCCTGGAGTGACGGGCCCGGCCGGCGGTCAGCGGTCGGGACGGGCGGCGGCGCGCAGCGTCAGGTACTGGCCGACGGCGAGGGCCGCGACCACCGCGGCCTGGAGCGGAATCCACACCGGCCCCGCCGTGGTCGGGGCCGGCAGGCCCAGCACCAGGGCGGCGACACCGGCCAGCGCCCAGAGCAGGTTGCCCTCGACCACCAGGCGCACCCCGAGGGCGGGCGGGGCGGGACGGGACGCGAGGACGCCGACCCCCGCGCCGTACAGCAGCAGGAAGACCCCGAGTCCCGTCAGCAGGCCCGCGTCCACGCCGAGCAGCCGGCCGAGAAGGCCGGGGAGGGCGAGATAGGCCAGGCCGTTGACGGTGGTGACGGCCGCGTCCAGGGCGAGGAGGCGGCGCAGCCACACCAGGGGAGGGCCGGCGGTGCCGGGTCGGGTGGCGCCGAGGGTGCCGAGCGAGGTCGCGGACATGGCGGGACCTTCCGTGCGTCGGGACGGGCGCGCTCTCGGCCGTCGGCCGAGAGCGCCGGTCGGAGGCCGGGCTCCGGCCGGAGTGCGCCGGTCGGAACCCGGTGCCTCCACTCTGTCGCGAGCGGGGTGAGAGGTCGATTACCGCCGGGGTAATGCCCGGGACGCACGGTGCCCGGAAAAGTCGTATGAGCTGCTTGGCACACTTTTCCTGAGACCGATCTCCGCGCCGACGGACCCGGTGGGGGCGGCGAGGCGGCGGGGTCAATGGAGGGGGACGCGGGCCGGGATCGGCGTGGGCAGGACGGGGGCGCTCTCCGCCTCGCGCAGCCAGCGACGGAGGACGTGGTGGATCCGCTCGGCGCCGAACAGCTCGCCGTCCTCGTCCGGGGCGGAGAGCAGCCGCGGGTAGAGCAGGAACGCCCGGCACTGCTCGCCGCCGAGACCGCCGTGGGAGCCGATCTGCTCCTCGAAGGCGTGCACGGCGCCGGTGGCCGGGTCGAGGGCGGAGTTGACCATGATGTCGGCGGCGTGCGGGAAGCGCGCGGTGCGCAGCACCGCCTCGGCCGCGCGCGGCCCGTAGGGGGCCAGGGGGTCGTGGCCGACGATCTCGCCCGTGGCGAGCCGGTGTTCGGCGCCGTTCGCACCCAGCACCACCGGCCCGTGGCGTTCGCTGTGGAGCAGCAGGAACCCGATGCCGGGGTGGTCGGCGAGGGTGCGCAGCAGGGCGGGGTGGCGGCGTTCGATCTCCTCGCGGGTGGCGCGTCCGGGGATGCCGGGGAAGGAGACCAGTCCGAGGTTGCCCGACCCCAGCACCACCGGCCCGGGCCCGGTGACCCGGTGGGGTTCGGCGCCGTGTCCGTCCTCGGGCCGGTGGAGGGCGGCTCGGGCGGCGGCACGGGCCTCGGCGCCGCTGACCGACCGCCTGGCACGCCGGGAGACCGGCAGCCCGCATCCGGCGCGCACCAGGTCCTCCAGGGTGAGCCCGTAGTGCGCGGCGAAGGGCTCGCCGGGGCTCTGCCCGTGGTCGGAGAGGAGCACCAGGCGGTAGGGGCGCGGGGCCCGTTCGGCGACCTTGGCGATCAGGGCGACGGACCGGTCGAGGCGCCGCAGCACCTGGTGGGTGTCGCGGCTGCGGGGGCCGGAGTGGTGGGCCACCTCGTCGTAGGCGACCAGGTCGGCGTAGACGGCGGTCCGTCCGTTGAGGATGTCGCCGAGGACGGCGGCAACCACCACGTCCCTCTCGACGACGGTGGCGAAGGCCCGGATGAAGGGGTAGAGCCCGCCGCGCCCCACCCGGGGCCTCTCCCCGCGCAGCCGGGCCCGGCCGGCCTGGAGGAGTTCGCGGACGACCTCGGCGACGAAGGAGACGGCGGTGCGGGTGGCGTTGGCGGGGTCGGAGAAGTACGCGAAGTAGCCGGCGCGGGAGCGGTTGTGCCGGCCGCGGCGGGCGGAGACGGACAGCACCAGGGCGGCCTGGGCGGCGCCGCCGCTGAAGAGGTTGCCGCGGCTGGCGCCGTCGTGGGCGAGCAGTCCGGGGTGTCCGCTGCGGGCGGCGGCCCGGCGCTGGAGTTCGGCGGCGCTGCTGGGCCGGTTGCTGATCATCACCTCGCCGGTCTCCTTCTCGTACCAGCGGAAGGCGGGCACGTCCTCGTTGGAGCCGTGGAGGATGCCGAGCTGGCTGGCGCCGGTCTGGCTGGACCAGTCGGTGTGCCAGGGGACGAGGCGGTGGGTGTCGCGGCACATGGCGGCGACGGTGGGCATCAGCGGCTCGTCGCCCTCGGGGGCGGTGATCGCCTCGCGCAGCACGTCGTGGCCGAGGCCGTCGAGCTGGAGGAAGACCGTGCCGGGCGTGGCGGGCACCTCCCGGCGCCCGGCGCGACGCCAGCGGCGGTCGGCGAGCCGGGCCAGGCGTCGCCGGTAGGCCCCGTCGTCGCGGACGGCCAGGAAGGTGCTGGCCGCCGAGGAGGCGGCGGACATGACGGCGGCGACCACCACGGCGGTCTGGGGCTCGGCCTCGCCCCTGCCGTCGGGGAGGAGGCTGAGCGCGATCCACAGCAGCGAGCCGTTGAGGAAGAACACCAGCAGGCCCAGCACGAGCGCGGGCACCAGCAGCAGCGCTCTGACCAGCAGGGGCCACACCAGGGCGCCGAGCAGGCCGAAGGCGCCGGCCGCCAGGGCGGCGGTGATCCCGATGTTGGTGGCGGTGTCGCCGTCGGCGGACTGGAGTCGGAAGTCGGGCAGCGCCCCGGCCAGCACGAGCATGGTGAGGGTGCTCACCGCCCATACGACCAGTACGCGCAGCACCGCGCCGCCCGCCCTGCGCCATGCCGCCATCCGCACGCCGCCCCGCCTTTCCGTGTGCCGTGTGTGTCCGTCCGTGGGTCCGTCCGCGTATCCGATTGTGCGTCCGTCTGCGTATCCGACCGTGTATCCGCGTGTGTACCCGGGTGGCCGCCCCTGTGGCCGTCGGTCCGGGTGTGGGTCCGGTACCGGGAACCGCCCCGGTTGTGGCGGCACGTTCCACTTTTCCACAGTGCGTCACCCGCCCGGGGGCGCGCCCCCGGCCGGCCGGGAGGCTCCCGGGGGCGTGGGGCGATGGCCGGGGCGCGGGGCGGGAAGGATGAGAGGATCGGTGCGGGAACGGGGCGAGCGGACGGAAGGAGAGTCCGGGTGCCGGTGGAGATCACTTGGTGGGGCCATGCCACGGCGACCGTGCGGGATTCCGGTGTCACGCTGCTCACCGACCCGCTGTTCGTCCGCCGGTTGGCCCATCTGCGCAGGCGGCGCGGGGACCTGCCGCCGGAGTCGGTGGCGCAGGTGGACGTGGTGCTGGTCTCCCATCTGCACGCCGACCACCTGCACCTGCCCTCCCTGGCCCGGCTGGCGCCCGGTACGCGCGTGGTGGTGCCGCGCGGCGCGCTCGCCTCGGTGGTGGGGCTGCGGCGGCTGGCGGAGCGGCTGCGGATCGAGGAGGTGGGCGTGGGCGACCTGGTGCGGGTCGGCCCGGTCACCGTCCGCGCGGTGTTCGCGCTGCACGACGGGCGGCGGCTGCCGTACGGGCCGCGGCTGGCGCCCGCGCTCGGCTACGTGGTGGAGGGCCGGGCCCGGACGTACTTCGCCGGGGACACGGGGCTGTTCGACTCCATGGCCGAGGAGGTCGGCGAGGTGGACGTGGCGCTGCTGCCCGTCGGCGGCTGGGGACCGCGACTGGGCGAGGGGCACCTGAACGCGCGCCGGGCCGCCGAGGCGCTGGCCCGGCTGAAGGCCCCCCGGGCGGTGCCGGTGCACTACGGCACGTACTGGCCGATCGGCCTGGACGCGGTCCGGCCGCACGAGTTCCACTCCCCGGGGGACGAGTTCGTCCGGCTGGCGGCGCGGGCGGCTCCCGCGGCGGCGGTGCACCGGCTGGAGCACGGCGAGAGCATAAGACTGGGGGACCAGGGGTGATAGAGGCGCTGCTCGCCGCGGTGCGGGAGCTTCCGGCTCAGGTGGTGCCGGGGGCGGCGGGTTATCCATCGCTGTTCCTGTTGGTGGTGTTCGGCTCGCTGGTGCCGGTGGTTCCGACGGGGGCGGTGGTCAGCGGGGCGGCGGTGGTGGCCTTCCACAGCAGTCCCCCGGCCCTTCCGCTGCTGCTGGTGTTCTCCGTCGCGGCGCTGGCGGCGTTCCTGGGCGACCTGGGGCTGTACTGGCTGGGGCAGCGCGGGGAGCGGTCGGGGGTGGGCACGCGCTGGCGGACGTGGCTGCGCGCCCGGGCCGAACCGGACCGGCTGGCGACGGCCCGCCGGAAGCTGGACGAGCACGGTGTGACGGTGCTGGTGCTCTCCCGGCTGGTGCCGGCCGGGCGGATTCCGGTGATGGTCGCCTGCCTCCTGTCGCGGATGCCGATGCGCTCCTTCGCGCGCGGTGACGCGCCGGCCTGTCTGGCGTGGACGGCGACCTACCAGCTGATCGGCGTGCTGGGCGGGTCGCTGTTCCCCGAGCCCTGGGAGGGCGTGGCCGCGGCGGTCGGGCTGACGCTGCTGATCGGCGCGGCGCCCTCGGTGTGGCGGCGGCTGCGTCCCGCCCGGTCCTCCCACTAGCCCGCCGGCCCGCCCGTCCTCCGGCCCGTGCGTCCGTGTCCGTGCGCCCGTGTCCGTGCGCCCGTGTCCCCGTGCCGCGCCCCGGCGGGCGCGGCCGTCAGTCCAGCACCCGCGAGGCCCCGATCGGCAGGTCCCACAGGTCCTCGCGCGGGCGGCCGGCCGCGGCCCAGGCGGCCCGTACCCGGCGCAGCGGTTCCAGCGGGGGTTCGGCCGAGAGGAGGAAGGTGGCCCAGTGCATGGGGGCCATGCGCCGCGCGCCGAGGTCCAGGCAGGCGGCGACGGCCTCCTCGGGGTCGGTGTGGACGGGGCGGAGCATCCAGCGCGGGGCGTAGGCGCCGATCGGCAGCAGGGCGAGGTCGATGCCGGGCAGGCGGCGGCCGATCTCGGCGAACCAGTGGCCGTATCCGGTGTCGCCCGCGAAGTAGACGCGCTGTCCGTGGCGGTCGGTGAGCACCCAGCCGCCCCACAGCGAGCGGCAGGTGTCGGTCAGGGTGCGCCTCGACCAGTGGTGGGCGGGGACGAAGTCGAACCGGACGGCACCGCCGTCCGGCGAGGGCAGTTCGGCCGCCTCCCACCAGTCCAGCTCGGTGACGCGCGTGAAGCGGCGGCGACGGCACCAGACGCCGAGTCCGGCGGGGACGAACAGCGGGGTGTCGCGCGGCAGCCGCCTGAGGGTGGGCAGGTCGAGGTGGTCGTAGTGGTTGTGCGAGATCACCACGGCGTCGACGCGGGGCAGGTCCTCCCAGGGGACGCCGACCGGGGTGACCCGGGCCGGGGTGCCGAGGATCCGACGGGACCAGACGGGGTCGGTCAGGACGGTCAGGCCGCCCACGCGCACCACCCAGCTCGCGTGCCCGGCCCAGGTGACGGCGACGGTGTCGGCGTCGACCCGCGGCAGGGGCCCCGGCTCGACGGGCAGCCGGGCGACCTCGCGGAGCGACTCGGGGTCGGGCCGGGTGGTGCCCTCGCGGGCTATCCGCGCCAGCGAGCGTATGCCGGGCAGCGGGTCGGTGAGCCGGTCGGCGAAGGAGCGCGGCCAGGTGCGCGTCTCGCCGAGCGGCCGGGGCTCGGACGGGGCGAGGGGCGGGGAGCCCGGGGCTTCGCGCAGGACGTGGGCGGGTTTCCTGGTCCGTTGGATCATGCGGGGCTCCCATCGGCGTCCGGGGACTTCACGGGATGTACGGCCACCGGGTCATCCGGCCGTCAGGTCGGTCAGGGCCGACGTCACCGCCGCCAGCGCCGCCGCCACCTCCGGCCGCTCCAGGAGGGCGGCGGCGTCGGACGGGGTGGAGCCGGCCGGGAGGGGCACGGCGTCCCGGAAGACGCCGAGGGCCGCCGGATCGGTTGACAGCCGCACCCGCAGGGCGCTCGGGTCGTCGCCGAACCGGTGGCCGCCGAGGACGTGCGGGCCCAGCCGCCGTACCAGTTCCGCCTCCAGCCGGGGGGCGTCCTCGATGCCGCGGGCGGCCAGGTCGGGGCGGAGCGCCTCGAAGTCCGGGTACAGGTGCCGTCCGACGTGCGGGGGGCGGCAGACGGCGCCGGCGTCGGTCAGGGCGCGGTGGAGCGCGGCGGCGAGCACGCCGTGCGCGCGACCGACGGCGGCGCGGCGCTCGCGCAGCGCCCGGGGCTCGTCGAGGGTCCGGACGGCCGCGGCGGCCCGGGGACCGTCCAGACGGGCGTTCAGGGCGGCCAGGGCGGCGCGCGTCCTCTCCCCCAGCTCCCGGCCGTACCCGTCGGCGGAGAAGCGGGCGACGCCCACGCCGGGGCCGGGGCGCGGGGCGGGGTCCGGGCCGGCGCCGAGGTCGGCGAGCACCACGACCGCGCCCCGGTGCTCGGCGGTGGGGGCGGCCGTGGGGGCGGCCGTGGGGGCGGCCGTGGCGCGCGGGGCCGTGCCGTGGATGCCGTGGACGTCCTCGGGGTGGGTGCCCGCGCCCGGCGCGGGTCCGGCGCGGTGCAGGATCTCGGCGGGGCTGACGATCACCGTGTCGTGGGGGTCGTGGACGGCGTCGCGCCAACTCTCGTCGCCGACGACCAGCAGTCCCTCCTGCGCCGCCGCCTCGCACACCTCGTGGAGCAGTTCGGGCGGCGCGGTGGTGCCGGTGACGTCGTCGGCCACGGACAGCAGCAGCACCCGCGGGTCGTCGCCGTCGGCGCGGGCGCGGCCCACGGTCTCCAGCAGCGCGAAGGGGTCGGGCACCCCGCCGCACTCGGCGGGGACGGGGACGGGGTGGAGGGGGCGGCCGAGCAGCCGGACCTGTTCGGCGTGCCAGGCGGTGCCGGGCCGGGGCACCACCACCCCGCCACCCCTGCCGTCCCCGCCGTCCCCGCCGGTCGCGGCGAGCAGTGCCAGGAGCAGCAGGGGCGCGGTGGGGGCCGCCACGACCTGGTCGGGTTCGGTGGGCAGGCCGCGCCGGTGCCAGTAGCCGCCGGCCGCGGCGGCCACGGCGTCGGGGGTCGAGCCGGGCGCGGGGTCGGAGGTGGTGCCGGACGTGGGGGTGTGGGTGTCGATCGGCTGCATCCGTGCCTCCGCCGTCAGGTGTGCCGCCGGAACCGCTGGAGTTCCTGCTCTATGCCGTGTCCCCGGGTGCGCACCAGAGCCCGCGCCAGGTCGGAGAGCTTGCGATTGGTGTGCTGGGAGATCCTGCGCAGGAGGGCGAACGCCTCCTCCGCGTCGCAGCCGAGCACGTACATCACGATGCCGCAGGCCTGGTCGACGACGGGTCTGCTGCGCAGGGCGCTCTCGAGGTGCTCGACCTCCGCCAGGGCCTCGTGGTAGCGCAGGTCGCGGGCCAGCCCGGTGGCGGCCAGGTCGCCCAGCAGCGCCGCCGAGCCGCGCACGGTCTCCCCCAGAGGGCTGGGGCGGAAGGCGAAGACGGTGACGGCGAGCGTGAGGACGTCGCGGCGGTAGGGCAGGGTGGCGCTGGCGCGCAGGCCCATGTCCAGGGCCTTGGCGCGGTAGTGCGGCCAGCGCTCCTCCAGCAGCAGGTCGTCGACCCCGACGGGCCGGCCGGTGTGGAGGGCGTGGAGGACGGGCCCGTCCCCCGCCTCCCACTCGACGGCCACCAGCGCGGACAGGTCCGGATGGGTGACGGCGGTGGGCGCCTCGGCCCCCGCGCCGCCGGTGTGGGCGGTCGCGGCGGCGCCGCAGCAGCCGGGGGTGCAGCGGACGATCTGTTCGGCCAGCCGGGCGAGGCTCCGGGCGGAGGAGGCGACGTCGAGCACCGGCTCCGGCCGGTCCGGAGCGGTCTCGAAGGGAATCGCTTCGCATCGGTCCGGCATGGTGGCGCTCGGTCCTTTCCCTGGGCTCCGGCTTCACGGCCGTCGGGCGTCCGGTTCCGAGGGTTCGGCTGCCCCGGACGACGGCGGGGAAACGGCCTGGTGGACCGGGCCGTTCCGGATGGCCCCACCGTCTTGGGACCGCCCTCCCACCTCCATCTTCTCGACAAAGAGTGATGAGTCATATTTTTCCGCGTGACCAACGAGACCTCCGGCGGTTCGCGGGTTACGTTGTGCCCATGGCGCAGGCCGAGGAATTCGGAGCCGAGTTGGCGGACTTCCGCCGGCGGGTGGAGGAGCTGCGTTCGGCGCGTGCCCTGCCCGACGCGGACCAGCTCCCCGCCCTGGACGCGGCTCTCTTCGAACTCCAGCACGTGGCCGAGGTGCTGTGGCCGCGGTACGAGGAGCTGGCCGCCGCGGAGCGGCACCAGGGCGGCCGTCAGGAGCACCACGAGCACCAGGTGCTGCGCGCCCTGTTCCAGCGGCTGCCGGTGGCGGTGGCCCTGCTGGACCGGGACGGGGTGGTGCGGCGGTTCAACTCCGCCGCGACCCAGCTGTTCGGGGTGCGCGCCGGGTACGCCACCGGGCGGTCGCTGACCGGCTCGCTGGCCCACGACTCCCGGGCGGTCTTCCGCTCCCAGGTCGCCGCGGTCGCCCGGGGCGAGGGCGACCGCAGCCTCGTCGTCCACCTGCTGCGTCCGTCGGAGCCCGGGGCGCGCGGCGGGGAGCTGCGGGCCACGCTGACCGCGCTGCGTCCCCCGCGCGAGCCGCGCGCGGTCGTGCTCGCGGTCTTCCAGCGGGCCGCGGTCCCCACCTCGACGCCGCTCGCGGCCGGCGCTCCCGTCGTCGAGCGCGCCGAACCCCGCCCCGACCTGGCCGAGGCCACTCGCAACGCGGAGCTGATGGACCTGCTGGACGCGATGACGGCGGCGCTGGTCCTGGCGGACTCCCCCAAGGACGTGCCGCAGCGGGTGGCCGACGTGCTCTACGGGCGGTTCGCCGACTGGGTGGTCGTGGACGTCGTCGTGCCCGGCGGGACCCTGCGCAGGGCCGCCGTCCTCGCCCCGGCCGGGCGGCTGCGGCAGGAGGTCGCCGAGCAGGACCCGGCCTCGTGCCCGCTGGTGGTGGACGCGATACGGCACGGCGGCGAGACCCTGCGGGTGCGGCTGGAGGACCCCGAGGGCCTCGGCCGGGACGCCTCGGGCGCCCCCGTGCTGGTGCGGGCCGAGGCGACCTCCCTGCTGTGCGTGCCGCTGGCCGACGGCGAGGGCGGTCCGGCGCTGGGCGCGTTGACGCTGCTGCGCACCGGGGGGCGCCGCCCCTTCGAGCTGGCGGAGGCCGGCGCCGTGGACCGGATCGCGCGACACGTCGCCCTGGCGCTGCGCGGTCTGTGACGAGCGCGGGAGCCGCCGGCCCGAGCGGGCCGGCGGCTCCCTTCTCCCCTCATCCCCCTACGCGGCCTGGGAGCCGGCGTAGGTCTTCTCCTGCTCCCGCTCCTGATCGGCCTCCACCTCGGCGTGGAGGCGGTTGCAGGTGCGGCTGATCAGGCGGGAGACGTGCATCTGGGAGATGCCGAGCTGCTCGGCGATCCTGCTCTGCGTCATGTCGCAGAAGAACCGCAGGTAGAGGATCTTGCGTTCGCGTTCGGGCAGCTTGCGCAGCCTGGGCTTGAGCGACTCCCGGTAGACGACGAGGTCGAAGCCGGGCTCGGAGCTGCCCAGGGTGTCGACGAGGGCGTAGCCGTCGTCGGCGCCCGGCAGTTCGGCGTCCAGGGAGAGGGTGCTGTAGCTCTCCAGGGCCTCGGAGCCGATCCGCACCTCCTCCTCGGTCAGACCGCTGTGCTCGGCTATCTCCTTGATCCCGGGGGTGCGGCCGTCGAGGGAGTGGCTGAGCTGGCGGGCGGAGGCGCGCACGCGGTTGCGCAGTTCCTGCACCCGGCGCGGTACGTGCAGCCCCCACATGTGGTCGCGGAAGTGCCGTTTGATCTCGCCGACGATGGTCGGCACGGCGAAGCTCTCGAACGCGCTGCCGCGCGCCGGATCGTAACGGGTGACCGCCTTCACCAGGCCGAGGGCGGCCACCTGTTCCAGGTCCTCCAGGGACTCTCCGCGGTTGCGGAAGTGCCGGGCGAGCCGCTCGGCCATGGGCATCCAGGCCCGCACGATCTGTTGCCGCAGTTCGTCGCGTTCCGGGCCGTCAGGGAGCTCGGCGATGCGCTGGAATTCGGCGGTGGTGTCAGGGGCGTCGTCGTGCGGGTGCCGCGCGTGCTTGGCTCGTGCTCGTACGGGGGTCATGTGCGGTCTCTCCCGAACTGTGGACTGGGCTGTGGGGGATACCGCGGGAACGGGCACAGGGGGGGCCGAGGCTCGATCACCCGGGGCGGGGAATTCACGCTGATCACGCCGCTCCCGCGGATGTGCCTGCGGTCCGAAGCACGAGAGTTCGGATGCCCGACCCCCACCCCTTCAAACGATGTTTTTCGCACCGGCACCCGGTTACCCGGTCCCCGCACCATCCGGTATGCGAAAGGCCCCCGAGATGACCGAGTACGGCTACTTCCTGGCCTGTGAGGACCACGGTCCGAAAGCGCTGG
The DNA here is from genome assembly GCF_039533145.1 of Streptomyces macrosporus. NCBI lineage: Bacteria > Bacillati > Actinomycetota > Actinomycetes > Kitasatosporales > Streptomycetaceae > Streptomyces > Streptomyces macrosporus. The sequence goes on along the minus strand of NZ_BAAASZ010000026.1, from coordinate 428,635 downwards.
TCGAGCAGGCCCGAATGGCCGAACAGGCGGGCTTCACCTCGCTGTGGATCTCCGACCACTACCACCCCTGGAACGACGTCCAGGGCCACAGCCCGTTCGTGTGGTCGGTCATCGGCGCGATCTCCCGGGTCACCTCGCTGCCGGTGCAGACCGCGGTCACCTGCCCGACCGTCCGCGTCCATCCGGCGGTCGTCGCCCAGGCCGCGGCCACCAGCGCCGTGCTGCTGGAGGGTCGCTTCCGGCTGGGCGTGGGCACCGGCGAGGCGCTGAACGAGCACATCCTGGGGGACCCCTGGCCCCGGGCGGCGGTGCGGCTGGAGATGCTGGAGGAGGCCGTCGGGATCATCCGGCGGCTGCTGACCGGCGAGGAGGTCAACCACCGCGGCCGGCACTACACGGTGGAGAACGCCCGACTGTACGACGTCCCCGAGGAGCCGGTCCCCGTCGACGTCTCCGGTTTCGGCCCGGCCGCGATCGAGCTGGCCGGGCGGATCGCGAACGGCTTCATCACCACGATGCCGGACGCCGAGGGACTGGAGCGGTTCCGCCGCGCCGGCGAGGGCGGCTCCGGGCGGCGACCGGCCTTCGCCGGGACCAAGGTCTGCTACGCCCGCGACCGCGACGAGGCCGTCCGCGTCACCCACCGCCGCTGGCCCAACATGTTCCTCCCCGGCGAGCTGGGACAGGTCCTCCCCACCCCCGCCCACTTCGCACAGGCGTCCGAGCTGGTGACCGAGGAGACGGTGGCCTCCTCCGGACTGCCCTGCGGCGACGACCCCGAGGAGCACGCGCGCGCCCTGCGGGCCTTCGCCGACGCCGGATTCGACGTGGTGCACGTCAACCAGATCGGCCCGGACCTGAAGGGGTTCTTCGACTTCTACCGGGACGAGGTCCTGCCGCGACTGAAAGGCTGAGAGGAGCCGCTCGATGAGCCAGAAGGTGTCCGACCACGTACTCTCCCGGCTGCGCGAGTGGGGGGTGGAGTACGTCTTCGGCTACCCCGGCGACGGCATCAACGGGCTGCTCGCCGCCTGGCAGCGCTCCGGGAACCGGCCGCGGTTCGTCCAGTCCCGGCACGAGGAGATGTCCGCCTTCGAGGCCGTGGGGTACGCCAAGTTCGGCGGCCGGGTCGGGGTGTGCGCCGCGACGTCCGGCCCCGGGGCGATCCACCTGCTCAACGGCCTGTACGACGCCAAGCTCGACCACGTGCCGGTGGTGGCGATCGTCGGCCAGACCAACCGCAGCGCCATGGGCGGCTCCTACCAGCAGGAGGTCGACCTCCACAGCCTCTACAAGGACGTGGCCTCGGAGTTCGTCGAGACCGTCACCGTCCCGCAGCAGCTCCCGGGCGTCCTGGACCGGGCGATCCGCACCGCCTACGGCCGGCGCTGCCCCACCGCCGTGATCATCCCGGCGGACGTCCAGGAGCTGGACTACGAACCGCCCGCGCACGCCTTCAAGATGGTGCCCTCCAGCCTCGGCCTCGGCGACTCCTCGGCCGTGCCCTCCGACGAGGCGCTGGAGCGCGCCGCGGAGGTCCTCAACGCCGGCGAGCGGGTCGCCGTCCTGATCGGCCAGGGCGCCGCCGGGGCGCGCGCCGAGGTGGAGCGGGTCGCCGACACGCTCGGCGCCGGGGTGGCCAAGGCCCTGCTGGGCAAGGACGCCCTGCCCGACACCCTGCCGTACGTCACCGGCGCCATCGGGCTGCTGGGCACCCGGCCCAGCTACGAGCTGATGCGCGACTGCGACACCCTGCTGACGATCGGCTCCAGCTTCCCCTACTCCCAGTTCCTGCCGGAGTACGGCCAGGCGCGGGCGGTGCAGATCGACGTCGACCCGCACATGATCGGGATGCGCTACCCGTACGAGGTGAACCTCGTCGGCGACGCCCGCGCCACGCTCCGGAGGCTGCTGCCGATGCTCCGCCGCAAGGAGGACCGCTCCTGGCGGGAGCGGATCGTCTCCTCGGTGGAGCGCTGGTGGGAGGTGATGGAGCGGCAGGCGTCGGTCTCCTCCGATCCGATCAACCCGCAGTACGTGGCGCGCTGCCTGGACCCGCTGCTGCCGGAGAACGCCGTCGTCAGCGCCGACTCGGGCTCGGCGACCAACTGGTACGCCCGCCACGTCCGGATGCGCGGCACCATGCGCGGCTCGCTGTCGGGGACGCTGGCCACCATGGGCTGCGGGGTGCCCTACGCCATCGGCGCGAAGTTCGCCCACCCCGACCGTCCGGCGATCGCGCTGGTGGGCGACGGCGCCATGCAGATGAACGGGCTGACCGAGCTGATCACCGTCGCCAAGTACCGCTCGCTGTGGGAGGACCCGCGGCTGGTGGTGGCGGTGTGGAACAACCGGGACCTCAACCAGGTCACCTGGGAGATGCGCTCGATGACCGGATCGCCGCAGTTCCGGCCCTCGCAGGAGCTGCCCGACGTCTCCTACGCCCGCTTCGCCGAGTCGCTGGGGCTGACCGGCATCCGGGTGGAGCGGCCGGAGGACGTCGAGAGCGGCTGGCGGCGGGCGCTCGGGGCGGACGGCCCGGCGGTCGTGGAGTTCCTGACCGACCCGGCGATGCCGCCGATCCCGCCGCACGCGACCTGGGACCAGATGGAGGCGACGCTGACGGCGATCCTCAAGGGCGACTCCGACCGCCGCTCGATGGTCGCGCAGGGGCTGAAGGCCAAGGCGCAGGAGTTCCTGGCGGGCGGCGCCGGAGGGGACGGATCACGGCGCGGGTGAGGCGACCCCGCGCCGTCCAGGGACGGGGGCGTGGAGAGGGTGCGGCTCTCCACGCCCCCTTTTTCCTGTCCCGGTCCCCGCCCCGGTCCTCCCGGGTCCGTCCTCCGGGGTCCGTCCTCCGGGGTCGGTCCAGCTCAGTCCAGCAGGGCGGCGAGGCCGCCGGAGCGGGCCAGGTCCTCCAGCTCGTCCAGCGCCCGGCGGGCGCGTCCGGCGGCCTCCGGGTCGCGCTCGGCCAGCCCTTCGGCCTCGAACTCGTCCTCGTCCAGGCGCAGCACGGCGGAGCGGTCGGCCGACACCCACAGGTCCAGTTCCAGGTCCCGTGTGGTCAGCGTCTCCCCCTCGACGCGGGCCGGGCGGGTCACGTCGCAGTACCAGCCCTTGAGGGAGCCGTCCGCGGCGCGCACCTCCTTCACCGAGAACCAGCGATCGCGCCAGTAGTGCTCGGTGAACACGTCGCCGCGCTCGAAGCGCACGAAGCCGAAGTCGCGCACCGGCGGCCCGGCCCAGGGCGCCCGCACCACCGCGTGGGTGCCGTCGTCGCGTACCGCCGTGGCCGGGTAACGCACCTGCCGGTCACGGGACTTGAGGAGGACGACGGTCACTTCGCCGCCCGGTGTCAGGGCGGTGTGCCGAGGCCGGGGACGCGGGCGGGGGTTCGAGGGGGTGTTCACGGTCCCACCCTTCCCCGACGCGCGCGGGGAGCGCATCCGATTTTCGGCGCGCCCCCGCGTGCGCAGGGGGCGGTCAGCGGGAACGGCCCGTCCCGCCCCCGCCGCCCGGCTCGTCGGCGTTCCGGTCGGGATCCCGGTCGGCGTCCTGGTCGGGCCGGCGGCGCGGCCTGGTGCCGCCGATGGGGCCGGCGGGCGGGACCTTCGGCGGGGTCGCCGGCTGGTCCGGCTCCTCGCCGGGGACCAGGTCCCTGGCCGAGACGCGCGCCTCGTCGTCCTTCTTCCTGTTCCGATCGGCCTTCTCGTCGCTCATGCGCCCCGACTACCCGGGGCGCGGCACGCCCTAACGGCTTCCCCGGCCCGACACGGACCCCACCCCGGTCCCGACACGGAGCGGCTCCGGGCACGGTCCCTGACCTCCGTGCCCGGAGCCCTCTCACTCCCCCACAGGGCCGCTCGCTCGGCCGCGGTCCGGGTGCCCCCGCCCGTGGAGGGCAAACACCCGATCCGTCGCTTTCCCGGCTCTCACTCGGTCCGCGCCCGGGCTCCCTCCCGGGTGCGGCCCGCCGAGACGGCTCGGTTGGGATGGCGCCGCAGGTACTCGTTCTCCAACTGCTCCGTGCGCCGGGTGTGCGCGGCGAGCGCGTCGGACGAGCCGTGCAGCAGGGTGTCGTGCCGAGTCCGGTGCAGGGACTGCAGTTCCTCCAGCAGCTCGGAGTCGGACAGCCTTCCCGGATCGATCCCCAGCTCCCGTTCCATCTGTCGGTGACCTCCTTCTTCCTGGCCTTCTTCCTGGCCTTCTTCGTGGTCTTCTTCCTGGCCTTCCTTGTGTCCTCTCCCTGGCCTGTGCCGCCTTCCGTGTCGTTTGCACCGGTTCGGGTACCCGAAACTCTCCATTCAAGGAGGGAGCCCATGGAACTCGGATTCCTCAGCCCGATCCTCGATCGGCCCGGCCCCTGGGCCTCGGTCTACTTCGACACCCCGTTGGCGACCGAGGACGCGGCCGCTCGCCACGAACTCGGCGCCCGCGAGGCCTGCGAGCAGTTGAAGGGCCAGGGAGCCGACGACCGCACCTGTCGGGCGGTGTACGACGCGCTGGTCGCCCTGCCGCGCACCTCACGGCCGTCGGGGCGGGCGCTGTTCGCCACCGGGGGCGAGGTGGTGCTCGCCCGGGACCTGGCCGTGCCGCCGCCCGGCGGCGCGCAGGTCACCTGGGGCCCGCTGCCGCACACCACCCCCCTGCTGGACCTGATGGACGCGGCGCCGACCTGCCTGGTGGCACGGGTGGACCGCACCGGCGCGGACCTGGAACTGCGCGGCCCGTTCGGAGTCCGCGAGGTCGGTCAGGTGCAGGGCGAGGAGCGGCCCCTGCACATGACCCCGTCCATCTCCTGGCGGGAGCGGCACTTCCAGAACTCGGTGGAGAACACCTGGGACCGCAACGCCGCACTCATCGCGGAGGAGTTGCGCAAGCGCCGCGCCGAGACCGGCGCCGAACTGGTGGTGCTCGCCGGGGACGGCCGCGAGTGCCACGCCGTCCAGGACCGGTTGGCTCCCGAACTGCGGGAGCTGTCCGTCCTGGCCGGGCACGGGGTCCGCGGCGCGGGCCGCAACCAGGCCAGGAGCGAGCGGATGCTGGAAGAGGAGGTGGAGGCGGCCCGCGCCGAGCGGCTGCGCCGGCACGCCGCCGCGGTCATGGAGCAGTTCCAGGCCAGGCGGGTGCCGACCGACGACGGCCGGGTGGGAGCCGCCGAGGGCGTGCCCGCGCTCGTCGACGCGGCGCGCGAGCACCGCATCGCCGCACTGCTGGTCCGTCCCGACGGCCCCGACCTGCACCGTGAGGTGTGGGTGGGCGACGAGCCGGACCAGGTGGCGGTGCGCCGCGGCGACGTGCGGTCCCCCGGCCGGCCCGAGCCCGTCAGCGCCCGCGCCGACGACGCGCTGGTGCGGGCGGCGGCGGCCACCGGCGCCGAGGTGATCTCCGTGGGGCCGCTCGCGGACGAGCCGAACACCCCCGAGGGACTGCCGGTGGGCGGGCTCGGCGCGCTGCTGCGCTGGCCGTACGGCGGACCCCCGGCGCAGGGTGCGACAGGGGGTCAGCCGCCGACGGCCTAACCCGCCGGACTCCCCCGAGCGCCCGAGCGTCCATGCAGTCCACATAACGGAACAATGTTGCTCGCATGGCGAGACAAGGCGGTACGGTGCGCCCATGTCCACAGCGAACGCCGTGTACACCCACGGCCACCACGAGTCCGTGCTGCGCTCCCACCGCAGGCGCACCGCCGCCAACTCCGCGGCCCACCTCCTGCCCGACCTCTCCCCCGGCCTGTCGGTGCTGGACGTGGGCTGCGGTCCGGGCACCATCACCGCCGACCTGGCCGCGCTGGTGGCGCCCGGCGAGGTCACGGCGGTGGACGCCTCCGGGGACGTCCTGGAGGAGGCGCGGGCCACCGCCGCCGAACGCGGCCTGACCAACGTCCGCTTCGTGCGCGGCGACGTCCTGGCGCTGGGCTTCCCCGACGACTCCTTCGACGTCGTCCACGCCCACCAGGTCCTCCAGCACGTGGGCGATCCGGTGGCGGCGCTGCGCGAGATGCGCCGGGTGTGCCGCCCGGGCGGGGTGGTCGCGGCCCGGGACGCCGACTACGCGGCCATGGCCTGGTACCCGGAGGTGCCGGGGCTGGACGACTGGCGGGACCTGTACCACCGGGTGGCCCGGGCCTCCGGCGGCGAACCGGACGCCGGGCGCAGGCTGCGGGCCTGGGCCCGCGCGGCGGGCTTCGCCGACGTCACCGCCTCCGCGAGCGCCTGGTGCTTCGCCGACGACGCCGACCGCGCCTGGTGGAGCGACCTGTGGGCGGAGCGCACGGTCGCCTCCTCCTACGCCTCCCTCGCCGTCGACGGCGGACACGCGCGGCGGGAGGAGGTGGAGCGGATCGCGGCGGCCTGGCGCGAGTGGGGCGCGCGGGAGGACGGCTGGTTCCTGGTGCCCCACGGGGAGATCCTGTGCCGGGTCCGAGGAGTCCGCGAGGGGGCCCGGCGGACGGTCCGGGCGCGCCTGACACCGCGCACGCCCCCAACTAGGCTCGCCCGCATGGAGATTCTGGGGACCTCGCTGCGCGTGTGTGTCGACGACCTCGACGCGGCGATCGGAGTGTACGAGCGGATCACCGGCGCCGAGGCCGCGCGGTTCGCGCAGGGGCCCGTCTCGGCGGCGGCGGTCGGCCCCTTCCTGCTGCTGAGCGGCCCGCCCGGCCCGATGGAGATCCTGCGCAAGGTCGTCGCCACCCTGGCGGTGCGGGACGTGGACGAGGCCGCGGCCACGCTCAAGGCGGTCGGCGCGGAGATCCTCGCCGGGCCCACGCCGACCTCCATCGGCCGGAACCTGGTGGCCCGTCATCCCGACGGATCGGTCTTCGAGTACGTCGACCGCCGGGAGACGGGCCGGTAGGGAGCCCCTCCGGGGGCGTCCCGGAGGGGCGAGGCGCGGGGACGCCTCAGGAGACGTCGACCACGATCTTGCCCCGGGCGCGGCCGGACCGGCTGAGCCGCCACGCCTCGGCGGCCTCGGCCAGCGGCACCGCCTTGTCCACGCCGACCGTCAGCTTCCCCGCGTCGGCGAGGTCGGCCAGCGCGGTGAGGTCGTCCCGGTCGGGCCGCACGAACAGGTAGCGCCCGCCCTTGGCGGTCACCCCGGGGTCGATGATGGACAGCACCCTGGCGGGGTCGCGCAGCACCTGCCGCGAGACGTCCACCGCGTCGCCGCCGACGAAGTCGAACGCCGCGTCCACGCCGTCGGGCGCCAGGGCGCGGACCCGGTCGGCCAGGCCCTCCCCGTACGTCACCGGCTCGGCTCCCAGCTCCCGCAGGAAGTCGTGGTTGCGCTCGCTGGCGGTGCCGATGACCCGGGCGCCGCGGGCGACCGCGATCTGCGTGGCCAGCGAGCCCACACCGCCGGACGCGGCGTGGACCAGCACCGTCTCGCCCTCGCCGACGTCCAGCCGCCTCAGCGACTGGTACGCGGTGAGTCCGGCCAGCGGCAGCCCCGCCGCCTGCCGCCAGTCCAGCGCGGCGGGCTTGCGGGCCAGGGTCCGCACCGGCGCGGCGACCAGCTCGGCGTAGGTGCCGTTCTGCGCCCAGTCCTTGCGGACGTATCCGATCACCTCGTCGCCGGGGGCGAACTCGTGCACCTCGGGCCCGGTCCGCTCCACGACGCCCGCCACGTCCCAGCCGGGGATCAGCGGGAAGTGCGCGTCGAGGATCGCGTCGAGGTAACCCGCGCCGACCTTCCAGTCCACCGGGTTCACCCCGGCCGCCTTCACCCGCACCAGCACCGCGTCGGGCCCGAGCTTGGGCTCGGGCAGGTCCATGAGCGTCAGGTCGTCCGGTCCGCCGTAGTTCTTCAGAGCGATTGCCTTCATGCTCCGCACAACTTCCCCGACCGGGGTGATCATTCCTGCCGCTGCCCCGTACGGGACCCGGTCCCGCGGCGCGGCCCTCCCCGGTCCGCGCCGCGGGGCGCGGCCGGAACTCGCCGCGGTCGGGCGGGGGTTCGACGGTGGGCGTGCGCCGTCAGCGACGGCGGACGAGGTACGGCCCGCCCGGCGGGGCCGTCCCACGGTCCTACGGGGTGTGCGGATCGACCGGACGGGGGACCGCGACGGCGGCGGCCGCCGCGTAGCCGTCCGGGACCTCGACGTCGGTGAGCGTCCAGCCGGGGATCTCGGCGGGCACCGCGAGGCTGCCGACGTAGGTGACCGAGGGGTCCTCGCCCAGGCCGGTGCCGGTGCCCTTGAGGTACGCCTCCTTCCGGGTCCAGCAGCGGGCGAAGGCGGCCGGGCGGTCGGCGGACGGCAGTCTTCCGATCTCGGCGCGCTCGCGCGGGTGGAGCGCGCGGACGGTCTGGGCGACGGTGGCGGCCGTGGGGTGCGCCTCGACGTCCACGCCCACGGGAGCGTCGTCGAAGGCGAGGAGCACCACGTCGCCCGCGTGCGACAGCGAGAAGTGCACCGGGTTGCCGGGCACGGCGGGCCGGCCGTGCGGCCCGCCGCACAGCGGGCACGCCTCGCGCGTCAGGGGGACGGCGGCCGGGTCGGTGCCCAGGAGCGCGGCGAGTTCCCGGCGCAGGGCCGTGTGGGCGACCCGGTAGCGGTCGCGGTCGGCCTCCTGGACGAACGCCACGCACCGGGCCCGCTCCTCCTCGGACAGGACCGCGCCGTCGCGGGCGTCGGCCGCGTGCTCGGACACCCGCAGTACGTGCAGCTTCACGGTTTCCTCCAGGGCGCGGTGGGACGGCGGTGGCGGTTCAGGGACGCCTGAGGCAGGTGTAGGTGCCGAAGAGGCGTCCCTCGTACTCCGCCTCCACTATCTCGAACCCGGCCGCGTCCAGCATCGGCTCCAGCAGCCAGCGGAAGGTGCTGTACTCGGTGCGCAGGTGCTCGGCGTAGTCCTGCCGGGTGTATCCCCGCGCGGGGTCGTCGGCCGCGCCCGCCATCCACGCCTCCAGGACGGTCTCGGCCTCGGCCGGGCGGAAGTCGAAGACCAGGTCGCGGAGTCTGAGCACGCCGCCGGGCCGCAGCGTGCGGGCGATGCGGTCCAGGGCCACCGCCTTCCAGAAGTCGGGCAGTTGGTGGAGGGCGTGCCGGGTGTGCACGGCGTCGGCGGGCGGACCGGAGTGCTCGTAGGTGAGGAACCCGGCCCGCACGCACGCCAGGTTCGCCGCCCCCTCCTCGGCCGCCCGGACCCGCAGGTGCTCCAGCATCGCGGGCGAGACGTCCACGGCGACCACCCGTGCGAACTCCCGCGCCGCCGCCAGGGCGAACCGCCCCGTCCCGGCGCCCAGGTCGACCACGGTGGCGTCCTCCCCCACGCCGTGACGGCGCAGCGCGGCGACGTCCGGCGCGGGGTCGGGGAACCCCTGCTTGCGGTCGAACCCCGCCACGAAGTCGGGGTCCAGGTGCTCGGGACCGGCGTACGCCGACTCGTCGATCCGCCAGGACGCGGGGGTGGCGGGCGGCGTGCCCGGTGCGGTGGTCATGCGGCCGATCGTGGCACGGACCCCGCCCGGACGCCCACCGGTTATCCGGACCGGCCGGGCGCGTGGCGGGCGGTGTACTCGGCGAAGGGCGCGATGCCCACCTCGGCGCGCCGCTCGTCCACGCGAGCGGGATCGGGGTCGACGCACGGCCACGGGACGGGGGCGCCGTCGCGGACGTCCGCGATCTGGGTGCCGTAGACCTGCGGGCGGCCCTCGTTGACCAGGACGCGGTCACGGAGGAACGCCAGCCGGTAGGCGCTGTCCTCGCCCCGCTCCACGGCCCGCTCCAGCAGGGCCAGGGCGCGGCGCTGGACGCCGAGGTCGCGGTCGGCGTGCTGGGCCACGATCCAGGCGCCGGTGGCGGCCTCCTCGCCGACAGCCGCGACGCTCGGCCAGCCGAACTCGTCCATGATCTCCGCCAGGCGGTCGCCGTGCTCGGCGGTCAGCCGCCGCCAGGCCAGCCGCTCGGCGACGTCCTCGCTGTTGGCCAGGTGCACCGAACGGCGGTCCCGCTCGGCCATCGCGCGCAGTACCGCCGCGACCTCGGCCCGGGCGTCGCCGCCGGTCGTCTCCGTCATCTCCGTGTCTCCTTCCGCTCGGTCGGCTTCGACGGTAGACGCCGTCGGCGGCGGAAAGATCGTTCCGGAAGACGGTGACAGAGGGGGGCCGGAGCCGCGAGAATGGAATCCACGCGGCTCCGACTCCGCCTGTTCGAAGGCCGGTTCAGGCGGCGAAGCCGCCGTCCACGGCCACGGAGGCGCCGGTGATGTACCGGCCACCGGCGCCGGCCAGGTGCGCCACCGTCGCCGCGACCTCCTCGGGCCGCCCGTAGCGCCCCAGCGCGGTGAGGCTCCTCTGGGCCTCCGCGCCCGGCCCGTCCGCGGGGTTCGTGTCGGTGTCGATCGGGCCGGGGTGGACGAGGTTGGCCGTGATGCCGCGCGGGCCGAGCTCCCGGGCCGGCGCCTTGGTCAGACCCGTCAGGGCGGCCTTGCCGGTGGCGTAGAGGGAGCCGCCGGGGAAGGCGACGCGCTCGGCCATGCAACTGCCGATCGTGACGATCCGTCCGCCCTCCCCCATGTGGCCGGCGGCGGTCTGGCAGGCCAGGTAGGGGGCGCGGACGTTGACGTGCAGCACCCGGTCGACGTCCTCCGCCGTGATCTCCTCGATCGGGGCGAGGACTCCGGCCCCGGCGTTGTTCACCAGGATGTCCAGGCGCCCGAACTCCGCCACGGTGGTCTTCACCGCGGCGCGGACGGCGGTCGGGTCGGCGTTGTCGGCGCGCACCGCCCGGGCCCGGCGTCCGAGGGCCTTGATCCTCTCCACCACTCGCTCCGCGCGCTCCTCGGAGTGCCGGTAGGTCAGTGCCACGTCGGCACCGTCCCGGGCGAGCCGCAGCGCCACGGCCTCGCCTATGCCGCGGCTGCCGCCGGTCACCAGGGCGACCTTGCCGTACAGGTCGCCCGTGCCGGTCGTGCCGGTCGTGCCGGTCGTGTCGGTCGTGCCGGTCGTGCCGTTGGTCGTCGATGACATGGCTCGATCCTCGTGCGGCGCGGCCCACGGGTCCGGCGGCAATCGGACATCGCGTTCGACGGCCCGCGTCCGCGGTCCCTATGCTCGGGTCCCGTGAGCCCCGCGGAGTTGGTACCGCCCACCCTGCCCGTCGTCCGCACCGTCTCCGGTTCTCCGGGCGGGCCCGCCTGGCTGGAGCGACTGCCCGACTTGATCCGGGAGTTGAGCGAGCGTTGGGGGCTCGTCCTCGGGGAGCCGTTCGCCGGGGGAAGCTGCTCGTGGGTGGCGCCGGTGCGGCGGGGGGAGACCCGGGCCGTCCTCAAGGTGGGGTGGCCCCATCCGGAGGCCGCCGGGGAGGGCGAGGCGCTGCGGCTGTGGGACGGACGGGGGGCCGTGCGGCTGTACGAGCACGACGCCGAGCGGTACGCCCTGTTGCTGGAACACTGCGCGCCCGGCACCGAACTGGGGGACGCCGTCGAACTGCCCGTCGAGGAGCGGCTGGTGGCCGGGGCCGAGCTGGTGCGCGGGCTGTGGAGCGCGCCCGTGCCGCCGGAGACGGGGCTGGACCGGGTGGCGGACGTGACCGCCGCGTGGGCGGTGATCGCCGAGGAGCGCATGGCCCGGCTCCGGCCTCCGGGCTTCGATCCCGCCCTGGTGGCGCTGGGGGTGCGGCTGCTGCGCGAGCTGCCCGTCACCGCCGGCCGCGAGGTCGTGGTGCACGGCGACCTCAACCCCGGCAACGTGCTGGCCGCCGAGCGCGAGCCCTGGCTGGCGATCGACGCCAAGCCGATGGTGGGCGACCCGCTGTACGACCCCTGGCCGCTGATCGAGCAGATCGACGCCCCCTTCGGCCGGCCCTCCCCGCGTCCGGTGGTCGCCGCGCGCTGCGCGCTGGTCGCCGACGTGCTCGGCGAGGACGTGGCGCGGCTCCAGGCGTGGGGGGTGGCGCGACGCGTGGAGTCGGCGCTGTGGGCCGTGGCCGAACGGGGCGATCTCGACGCCGGGGTCGGGATGATGCGTCAGGTGCGGACGTTGGCGGACCTGGCGGGGCTGTAGTCCCCGGCGCTCACTCCCCCACCTCGCCGTCGGCCAGTTCGCGGACGATGTCGAGGTGGCCGGCGTGGCGGGCGTACTCCTGGAGGACGTGGAGGAGGATCCAGGCCAGGGTCGGGGCCTCCTCCTCGGTGGCGAAGCGGCCTCCGACCGCGGCGCGGTCGGTCGGGGCGGCGGAGGCGACGATCTCGCGGGAGCGGGCGCACTGGGCGCGGAAGCGCTCCACGACCCGCTCGGTCGTCATGCCGTCGGGGACGTGCCGGCGGCCGTCGGCGTCCTGGTCCGCCCAGGGGTCCTCGACGGGCTCGGCCGTGAAGCCCCATCGGAACCAGCGGCGTTCGACGCAGGCCAGGTGCCAGAGCAGTTCCAGCGGCGTCCAGCCCGAGGGCAGCCGGCTGCGGCGCAGCTCGGCCTCGGAGAGCCCGTCGAGCTTCCGCAGGACGGTGTCGCGGTAGTAGTCGAGGTAGGCGGCCGGCAGGCCCACCGGGTCGGGCGGGGTGTCGGGCGGGGGCTCGGGCAGCGGGGTGCCGTCCCCGAAGATCCCGGTCGTCTCGGGGCTCATCTCAGGGCCGCCTCCCGGAGGGTGAGGGTGCACGCGTCGGCGTCCAGGGTGGCGGGCACGCCCAGCGGAAGGGTCAGGGTCGAGGGGCCGTGGCCGAATCCCAGCTCCTCCACCACGGGCACGCCCAGCGGGGCGAGCCGGTCCAGCAGCACCGCGCGGACCTCCTCGTAGGGGCCGCAGTCGTACCAGGAGCCCAGCACGACGCCCGTCACGCCGTCCAGCGCCCCGGAGCGCAGCAGGTGGGTGAGGTGGCCGTCGAGGCGGTACGGCTGCTCCCCGACGTCCTCCAGCAGCAGGATGCCGCCGCCGTCCGGGCAGGCGGGCCGCCGCCCGCGGACGCCGAGTTCGCCGGCCAGCAGGGACAGGCAGCCGCCGAAGGTGGTGCCGTGGGCGCGGCCGGGCACCAGGGTGCGGGCGGTGGGCGAGGTGATCTCGGTGACCGTCTCCGGCGCGAAGAGGGTGCGGCGCAGGTGGTCCTGGGTGGTGGTGTCCTTGAGGAAGGAGACGGTGGCGGGCATCGGGCCGTGCAGGGTGGCCAGGCCCAGCCGGGCGGCGATGGCCTCGTGCAGCGCGGTGAGGTCGCTGTAGCCGACGAACGCCTTGGGGCCGGCCGCGCGCAGCGCCTCCCAGTCCACCAGGTCCACCATCCGCTGGACGCCGTAGCCGCCGCGCGCGGCGAGGACCGCCGCGACGGTGGGGTCGCACCAGGCGTCCGTCAGGTCGCGGGCGCGGTCGGCGTCGGTGCCCGCGAGGTGGTCCAGGCGCGGGTGGACGTCGAGGACGTGCGGCATGACGACCGGGTCCAGGTCCCAGCCGCGCAGGACGTCCACGCCGGCGTCCAGCCGCTCGGGAAGCACCGGCCCGCTGGGCGCCACGATCGCCACCCGGTCGCCGGGGCGCAGCCGCCGGGGGCGGGCGAGGGAGGTGAGGGAGGGTGCGGCGGGGGTCATTCGGCGAGCTCCAGCGGGGGGACGTCCGGGCGGTCGAAGCCGAAGACCCGTGCGTACAGGGCGAGTTCGGCCTCGACGGCCCGGGTGATGGTCTCGGCCTTGCGGAAGCCGTGGCTCTCGCCCTCGAAGGCGAGGTAGGCGTGCGGCACTCCGCGGCCGGCGACCGCGGCCAGGAAGCGGTCGCACTGGGCGGGCGGGCAGATCACGTCGTCCAGGCCCTGGAGGAGCAGGAACGGCACGGTGACGCGGTCGGCGTGGTGGAGGGGCGAGCGGTCGCGGTAGCGGTCGGGGTGCTCCTCCAGGCGGCCGACGAGGGAGACCAGGTACTGCGACTCGAAGTCGTGGGTCTCGCCGGTCGCCCAGCCCTCCAGGTCCAGGATCGGGTAGCTGATCGTCCCGCAGGCGTACAGGCCCTCGGTCAGCGGCGAGGTGAGGGAGACCGCGGTGGTCCAGCCTCCCGCGCTGCCGCCGCGTATGGCCAGCCGAGCGGGGTCGGCGGTGCCCTCCTCGGCCAGGGTCCGCGCGACGGCCGCGCAGTCCTCGACGTCGACCACGCCCCACTGCCCCCGCAGCCGTTCGCGGTAGGCGCGGCCGTAGCCCGCCGAGCCTCCGTAGTCGACCTCGACCACGCCGATGCCGCGCGAGGTGAAGTAGGCGATCTCCAGGTCCAGGACGAGCGCCGCCCGTCCGGTGGGACCGCCGTGGGCCCAGACGACGTAGGGCGGCAGCTCGCCGTCGGGGGCCCGGTGCGCGGGGTTGCGCGGCGGGTAGAGCCGGGCGTGGATCTCGCGCCCGTCGGGCCCGTGGAAGACGCGCGCCTCGGGCTCGGGGAAGTGGGCGGGGTCCACGGGGTCGGTGTGCTCGGCGCCGACGACCAGGGTGTGGCCGGTGCAGGTGTCCAGCTCCACGACCTCGTAGTCGCGGTGGGGGCCGGCGGCGATGCCGATGACGCGGGTGCCCGCGGAGGCCAGTGTCGGGGCCCACTCGGTCCAGGGGCCGGGGGTGTCGGCCAGTTCGCCGGTGCGGGGGTCGAGGATGCCCAGGCGTGGGGAGCCGAGGCCGTGGAGGACGGCGACCAGGCCGTTCTCCAGCGGCTCGAACCACTGGTGGCCGATCTTCCACAGCGGTCCGCCGAACTCCTCCGGGCGCGGGCAGAGGTTGGTGCTCCCGCCGCCGGCCCCGGCCGCGTCGACGTCCAAGCGGTACAGGTTCCACCAGCCGCTCGCGTCGCCGGCGTACAGCAGCGCGCCGTCCGCGCCCCAGCCGACCTGGGCGATCGACTCGTCGGGGCCGCCGACGACCGCCCGCGCGTCCGTCAGGGTGCCGGCGTCGGTGACGTCGGCGAGGCGGACGACCGTGCCGTCCCAGGGCATCCGCGGGTGGTCCCAGGCCAGCCACGCCACGCGCCGCCCGTCCGGGGAGAACCGGGGGCCGGTGACGAAGCGGTCGGCGCCGTCGGTCAACTCCCGCACCCGGGCGCGGTCGTCGGCGGCCGAGCCGTCCAGGGGGACGGCCGCGAGCACGCGGCGCACGTCGGTGGGACGGGGGCCGGTGAACTCCTCCAACACGCACCACACCTCGCCCCGCTCCGGCAGCACCACCGGGTCGGCCCAGCGCAGGCCCTCGCCCACCGGGGAGAGGGGGGTGAGCGGGCGGGGCGCGGCGCCGGGGTGGTCCGGCTCGAACGCGTACATCCGCTGGTCGGGATGGTGGACGAAGACGACCAGCGGCCCGCCGTCCGCGCGCTCCGCCCCCGCCCACGGCCGGCCGCCGTACTCGATCACCCGGCTGCGGACGTTCCACGGCTCGGGCAGCACGGACTCGGCCGGTCCGGTGCCGTACGGGCGCAGCCGCATCAGGGCCCGGCGTCCCCCCTCGGTCGGGCGGGGCTCGGTCCACCACACCTCCTGGCCGACGGTGCCCACGTACTCGGGGTGGCCGTCGTGCGCGGCGACCAGGCGGGCGTCGATCGGGGACGTCCAGGTGCCGTACGGGGCGGTGGCGGGCGTCATCGGCTGGCTCCCTTGCTGCGGCTCGTCGGAGTCGGGTCGGAGGCGGGGATGGGTCGCGTCGGAGGTCGGACTCGGAGGGTCGGGCTCGGGGGCCGGACTCAGAGGTTGAACACTCAGAGGTTGAACACTCAGAGGTTGAACAGGGCGCGGTCGAGGACCCGCACGCCGAAGTGCAGGGCCTCGACGGGGACCCGCTCGTCGACGCCGTGGAACATCGCCTGGTAGTTGATGCCCTCGGGGAGCTTCAGCGGCGAGAAGCCGTAGCCCACGATGCCCAGCGGCGCGAACTGCTTGGCGTCGGTGCCGCCCGTCATGCAGAACGGGATGACGTGGGCGTCGGGGTCGAAGTGCTCCAGGGACTCGCGGAGCACGGCGAACGTGCGCGAGTCGACCGGTGCCTCGACGGCCGGGCCGCGGTGGTAGAACTCCCAGTCCACGTCCGGGCCGGTCAGCTCGTCCATGGTGGCGACGAACTCCTCCTCGGTGCCGGGGAGGACGCGGCCGTCGACGTACGCGGTGGCGCTGCCGGGGATCACGTTGATCTTGTAGCCGGCCTTGAGGCCGGTGGGCGCGGAGCTGTTGCGCACGGTCGCCTCGACCAGCTTGGCGGCCGGGCCGAGCTTGGCCAGCAGGGCGTCCACGTCGAAGTCGGGGGCGTCGAGGTCGGGGACGTCCAGGCCGTTGAGGCGGGACAGCTCGGTGAGGGCGGCCCGCACCGTCGGGGAGAGCCGCACGGGCCAGGTGTGCTCGCCGATCCGGTGCACCGCGGCGGCCAGCCGGCTCACCGCGTTGGCGCGGTTGACCTTGGAGCCGTGTCCGGCGCGTCCGGTGGCGGTGAGCTCCATCCAGGCGGTGCCGCGCTCGCCGGCCGCGACCGGGTAGAGCCGCAGGCCGCCGTCCGCGTGGAAGGTGTAGGCGCCGGACTCGCCGATGCCCTCGGTGCAGCCCTCGAAGAGCTCGGGGTGCTCCGTGGCGAGGAAGTCGGCGCCGTACTGGCCGGTGTCCTCCTCGTCGGCGGTGAAGGCGAGCACGATGTCGCGGCGGGGCCGCACCCCGGCCCGCGCCCAGGCGCGGACGGTGGCCAGGACCATGGCGTCGGCGTTCTTCATGTCGACCGCGCCGCGGCCCCAGACCACGCCGTCGCGGACCTCGCCGGAGAAGGGGTGGACGGTCCAGTCGGCGGGCTCGGCGGGCACCACGTCCAGGTGGCCGTGGACGAGCAGCGCGTCGGCGCCCGCGTCGGTGCCCTCGATGCGGGCGACGACGTTGGTGCGGCCCGGGATCTTCTCCAGCAGCTTCGGCTCGATGCCGACGTCGGCCAGGCGCTCGGCGACGTACTCGGCCGCCTTCCGCTCCGTGCCGTCGCCGTTGCCGAGGTTGACGGAGTCGATGCGGATCAGCTCGGAGGTGAAGGCAACCGCCTCGTCGAGGGCCTGCCGGTCGATGTGCTCGGTGCGCTCAGCCATACTGTTCCTCCACGGCGGACGAGACGACCGTGGTGACCGCCTTGAAGGTGCGAATGCCCTCGTACATGGACGGCGATGTGTACGCCACGCGGCGCTCACCCGTCCGCTCCACGCCGGGGACGACGGTGGCCGCGCCCACCAGGTGCTCGGCGTCGAACTCGATCTCGATGGTGTGGGGCCGGGGTCGGACGGGCTCGTGGCGGACGGCCAGCGCCACCGCCTTCTCGGCCGCCGCGCGGATGTCGGCGGCGGTGCGGGCGGGGGTGCGGCAGACGGCCGCGTACCGGGAGACGTGGTCCTTGACGGCCACCCCGAGCGCGCTCGGCGCGTAGTCGCGGGCGTCCTCGCAGGTGAGGTCGTCGCCGGTGACGAGGATCACGGGGACGCCGAACTCGGCCACCACCGCGGTGTTGAGCCGTCCCTCGCTCGCCCGCTCGCCGTCCAGCCACACGCCGGTGATGGTGTTGGCGAGGTAGGTGTGGGCGAGGACGCCCTCGGTGCCGGCGCCGGTGTGGTAGCCGACGAAGGCGATGCCGTCCACGTCGCCGTGCTGGACGCCCTCGACCATGCTGAGCGACTTGTGGCGGCCGGTGAGCATCTGGGCGCGGTCGTCCAGCCGCTCCAGCAGCAGGTTCCGCATGCTCCAGTGCGCCTCGTTGATCAGTACCTCGTCCGCTCCGCCGGCGAAGAACCCGGCGACCGCCGCGTTCACGTCGGAGGTGAACATCGGACGACAGCGTTCCCACTGGGGGGTGCCCGGCAGCACGTCGGCGGGCCAGGTCACACCCGTGGCGCCCTCCATGTCCGCACTGATCAAGATCTTCGTCATGGCACGCCACGTTACGCGCCGCCCGGGCGAGGGCAAAGCCCCGGGGTGAAGTGCTACCGGTCCATACCTGTGGCGTGATCGGCGGCGTTCCCGCCGTGCCGGTCGCCGCGGCCGACCACCAGCCAGTTCGCCGGGAGGTCCAGCCGTGAGCCGTCCGGCTCGAACTCCGTTGTGGACAACGGGAGGGAGCCGCCGGCGAGCACGCGCAGCCCGACCGCGTCGAACGGGGCGGCCAGCTCCGGCAGTCCGCCCTCGGGGCCGTGCGCCCCGGCCAGGTGTGACAGATCCGACAGGCCGGGGGCGTCCAGCGGTCCGGGGAGTTCGGTGGGGTCGACGGCCTCGGCTCCCCGGGCGAGGGCGGCCCGGGCCGTGGGGGCGGCCTCCACCACGAAGGCGCGTCCGCGCTCGCCGACGAGGGCGGCGACGGACTCCGCGACGCGCGGGCGGTGGTCGGGCTCGCTGCGCTGGAGGACGCCGCGCAGGTAGACGTTGGCGTCCCCCAACTCCTCGTGCAGGTGCCGCATGGCGTCGGGGTCGGCGGCGTCGAGCCGCCGGAAGTCGGGCGCGGAGCGGTGCCCCGCGCCCTCCCCCACCACGGTCCGGGCGCGCTCCAGGGCGTCGGCCGACCGGTCGATGCCCACGCACGGGTGGAAGCGGCCGGCCAGGAAGACCGTCTGGGCGCCGTTGCCGCAGTCGGCGTCGACCAGTGGCAGGTCCGGGTCGAAGTACTTCTCGAAGATCGGCAGGTGAACGGCGGCCGTGATCGCGGGATCGGTGCTCCAGTTGCCGTCCCAGGTGTCGCCCTCTCGGCCGTCTCGGGACGTGGTGGCGTTCACGGGTCTCTCCCTCCGCCGTCGTCGTGGGGCCGCTCGTGTCACGGCCGCCGGGACAGCCCTCGTACCCCGATCCGCGCGGATCGTGCCTCGCGCCGTCGGACGCCTCCGCGGACGCCTCCTCGGCCGCCGGGATCACCCGATCCGGTGAGGGAGGGCGCCGGGCGCGGTCATCCCTCCAATTCGGCGGCGAGGTTGGCGAGCAGCTCGTCGTGGATGCGGGCGAGACCCTTGGGGGCGAAGATCCGCTCGAAGAAGCCGCCGACGCCGCCGGCGCCCTGCCAGGTGGTGGTGACGGTGACCCGCGCGCCGCGTCCGCCCGGTCCGGGGGAGACGGTCCAGGTGTTGACCATGGAGGAGTTGCGGTCGCGTTCGACCAGCCGCCGCTCGGACGGCTCGTCCACCTCCATCAGGCAGTCGCGCACGCGCTTGGAGGTGGCCTGGAGCCTCCAGTGCACGAGCGTGCCCTTGCCGTCGCCGCCCTCGCGCACCTCGTACTCGCCGTACTGGCCGGGCAGCACCCTGGCGCGGACGCCGGCGTAGTCGGCGAGCGCGTCGAAGACGTCGTCCGGGTCGGCCGCGATGTCCCGCCGTGTGGTGGCCTCGACCTGCGCCATGGCTCCTCCGTGAGTGGTCCGGCTGACCGTCCGTCACCTGATGGGCGGACGGGCCTCGTCGTGTTCCTCCCCCAAGCCAACCACCGGCGGCGCGCCCGCCCAAATCGGGGTTGACCCCTCCATGGGAACAGGTGTTCTATTCTTGGACGGCAGAGCGAGGAGGCCGCATGCGCTGGGACAACCTGAGCCACGACGGACCGGACGCGAGCGGCACCACGGCCGCCCTCTTCGGCACCGACGTGGTGACCCGCACGTTCGACACCCCCGAGTTCCGGGGCATCACCTTCCACGAGGTACGGGCGCGTTCGATCATCAACCGGGTGCCCGGCGCCTCCCGGATGCCGTTCGAGTGGACCGTCAACCCCTACCGCGGCTGCTCGCACGCCTGCGTGTACTGCTTCGCCCGCCGCAGCCACGCCTACCTGGACCTGGACACCGGGATCGGCTTCGACACCCAGATCGTGGTGAAGACCAACGCCGACCGGCTGCTGCGCCGCGAACTGGCCTCGCCCCGCTGGCACGGCCAGCACATCGCGATGGGCACCAACGTCGACTGCTACCAGCGCGCCGAGGGCCGCTACCGGCTGATGCCCGGCATCCTGGCGGCCCTGCGCGACTTCGCCAACCCCTTCTCCATCCTCACCAAGGGCACGCTGATCCTGCGCGACCTGGACCTGCTCCGGTCGGCCCGCGCCGTGGCCGAGGTGGGCATATCGGTGTCGGTGGCCTTCCTGGACGAGGAGCTGTGGCGCACGGTGGAGCCCGGCGCCCCCGCGCCCGAGCGGCGGCTGGACGTGGTGCGGACCCTCGCCGAGCACGGCATCGGCTGCGGGGTGCTGATGGCCCCGGTGATCCCGTTCCTCTCCGACGGACCCGCCCAACTGCGCGCGACCGTCCGGGCGATCGCGGCGGCCGGCGCCACCTCCGTCACCCCGCTCGCCCTCCATCTGCGGCCGGGCGCCCGCGAGTGGTTCATGGCCTGGCTGGCCCGCGACCATCCCGGTCTGGTGCGCCACTACGAGGCGCTGTACGCCGACGGCGCCTACGCCCCGAAGTGGTACCAGCGGCGGATCACCCGGCAGGTGCACGAACTGGCGGAGGAGTACGGCATCGGCCCGTCCCGGCCGGGCGCCCACCGCGCCGTCCCCGACCCCGGGCGCTGCGCTCCGGAGCCCGAGCCGGGCCCGACCCAACTGACACTGCTGTGACGCCGCCGGGCGCTCCTCAGAGGTGCGCCCCACGCGGCTCGCGCACGTAGCGGACCTCGGGCACGGACACGCCCGCGACCTCGAAGGACCCCACGGTCCCGTCCGCGACGAAACCCGCCGCCGCGTAGAAGCGGCGGGCCCGCGCGTTGCCCTCGACCACCCACAGCAGCAGTCGGGGCCGACCCTGCCCGGCCGACCGCTCGATCACCTCGCCCAGCAGGGTGCGGCCGACGCCCGTGCCGACGCGCTCGGGCTCGGCGTAGAGGGCGTACACCTCGCCGTCGGCGGGCGACGCGTCGCCGTCGCGGCACGGCCCGAACGCGGCCCGGCCGACGATCCGTCCGTCGTCCTCCACCGCCACCAGATCGGTGGTCGTCCCGCGCGTCGCCGCGAAGGTGCTCCGGCGCCGGGCGGCGTCGGCCGCGGCGTCCATCGCCTCCAGGTGCCGACGCGGCATCAGGTCCCGGTAGGCGTACCGCCATCCGCGCACCCGCAGGGCCGCGATCGCCTCCAGGTCCGTCTCGGCCGCCCCTCGTACGCGCACCGTGCTCCCCTCTTCCGGTGACACCCCGGAACCTACCTCGTACGGGTGCCTCCATTGGCACGAGTGGACCGGTGACAACTCTCCCCCTGCGTTAGAGTAAGCGTGCTCGCCGACATGGTCGGCCTGCTTCCAACGCCACCTCCGGGGCCACCGCTCCGTCGTCGTCCGGCGCCTCGGGGGTGGCACACCCCCGAGAACGTCCGCGAACCCCTGAAGACCATCCGGGAACCGCCGAGCGGCGGGGACCGTCGGGAGAAAGGCGCGCACGATGGCCGTCTTCAAACTGCAACTCAAGGATGGCCGGGAGAGGCTGATCGAGGCCGGGCGGGCCGGGCGCACCGCCGACGGCCAGATCGTCATCGAGGACACCGACTCCCTGGGCGTCTGGGACTGCCTGGAGGAGTACCCGGCCGAGGAGGTGAAGGCCGTCTGGCGGCGCGGCCCCGCCGAGAGCGGCATCTACACCTGGATCGCCCAGCCCGTCGAGGGCCGTTGGTGGAGCTACTGACGCGCCCGCCCGCGCACCGCTCGCATCGCACCGCTCGCGTCACGTACGGGCGTCGAGCCGTCGCCTGAGGGTGGCGGCGAAGTCCTCGGCGGCCATGAGCCGGGCGCGCAGCGTCTCGCAACGGGCGTCGGCCACCTTGCGGTAGGCGTCCAGCCGCTCGCGCAGACGCTCGCGCTCGGCGTCCGGCAGCGGCTCGTCGGAGGAGAGCCGGTCGACGACGTCCAGCAGGTCCCGCATCTCCTCCAGGGAGAAGTCCAGCGGCTTCATCCGGCGGATCACCATCAGGCGGTCGACGTCCGAGTCGGTGTAGAGCCGGAAGCCTCCCTTGCTGCGGGCGGAGGGGACGACCAGTCCCACCTCCTCGTAGTGCCGGATGGTGCGCAGCGACAGGCCCGTGCGCTCGGCCACCTCGCCGATCCGCATCCGTCGGCTCATCGCCGCGCCCGTTCCCTTGCCATCTGTCATCGCCTTTCGAAGTGGTGAACGGAAAGCGCGCGTGGCGTGGATCACAAGATCCCAGGCGCCGTTCACCTGTGTTTCACAGCCCAGCGGCCGTACCCATCTCTTACGTCAGGGTAGGTTTGATCACGCGTACGGCGGACCGACCGCCCCGCGGATCCCCGGGCCATGATGCCCGACCGGCGACACGCGCCGACCGTCGGGTTCGCCCTCTCCCCGGCCGTGACCGTCGCGGTCGTCGGCGGACGCCCGGCGATGGTCTCCGCCGCCGTCCCCGTGCACGTCACCGGCCGCCCGGTCCCCTGGCGGGGGTCGGGCGGCCGGTGTGCGCGGTGCGTCCCGCGTCCCGCGGAGGGCCGGCGGGCGGCTCAGTCGAACGGGATGCGGACGACGGACCGGTCGCCGACGCCGAGGGTGCTGGGCCCGTTGCCGATGGCGTTCCAGACCTCGACGCGGACCCTGCCGTTCGCCATGTCGCCCAGGCCGCCGGTGGCGGACTTCAGCCCGCGGGCCTCGGTGTAGTGCTCGAAGCCGGGGACCGGGTCGGTGGCGAAGTAGTGGTAGGTCTCCACGCGGTCCCAGCTCCCGTCGCCGGTGCGGTCGTAGGAGACGCGGACCTGCTGTCCGTTGGCGACCGTCGTCCCGGCGTCCACCTGGAGGTCGAAGCGGGTGGCGCCGCCGTTGTACCTCCCGGTCACGCCCGAGGCCGTGAAGGTCTGCGGCTGGTACGGCGTCCCGTCCCGGTTGACGCCGCCGGCCGAAGCCAGGGTGACCGTGCCCGGGGAGCCCGCGCCGCCGAGCGTGCCGCCGGAGTTCAGGTGGAGCGTGTTGGACGTGGGCGGGTCGGTGGGGCCGCCGGACCCGCCGCGGGTCCAGACGGCGACGTAGTCCACCAGCATCGAGCGGCCGGGGACGGTGGCGGAGGTCGGGGTGGCGAACCCGGCCACGCCGTCGGGGAAGGCGCCGCCCATGGCGACGTTCAGCAGGATGAAGTAGCCCGCGTGCTCGGTCATGTTCGACCAGGTGCCGGCGCTGAACCGGCTCTGGGTGAGCCGGTGGAAGAGCTGGTCGTCCACGTACCAGCGCAGCTCGTTGGGCGTGACGCTGCGGTCCCACTCGAAGCGGTAGGTGTGGAACGCCGACTGGCAGGTGGATCCCGGGCAGGCGCGGCTGGCGCCCAGGCCCTGGGTCTCGTTGCAGTCGCCGCCGGGGTTGACGCCGCAGTGCAGGACGCCCCAGACGGAGTTGAGGCCGTTGACGTTCTCCATGACGTCGAACTCGCCGATGGCCGGCCAGTTCCAGTAGTTGCCCCGGTAGGGGGAGCCCAGGGCCCAGAAGGCGGGCCAGTAGCCGAGGGCGGCGTCGCCGGTGACGTTCGGCATCTGGAGGCGGCTCTCGATGCGCAGCACCCCGCCCGCGGGCGCCTTGAAGTCGGCGCGGCGGGTCTCGATGCGGCCGGAGGTCCAGTTGCCCGCGCTGTCGCGCAGCGGGGTGATGCGCAGGTTGCCGTTGCCGTCGAGGGAGAGGTTGTCGGGCGAGTCGGTGTAGCGCTGCCGCTCGCCGGTGCCCCAGTTGGCGGGTCCGCCGGGGTAGTTGTGGCCGATGTCGATCTGCCAGTTGGCGGAGGACGGCAGCGAGCGGGCGGGCCCGTCGAAGTCGTCGCTCCACACGAGGTTCCAGCCGGGGACGGGAGGTACGGCGCCGCGTGCGGACGGCGCCAGGAGGCCCGAGGCGAGCAGGGCCAGGGCCAGGACGCCGGCGGCCAGGGCGGCGAGGGCGAGTCGGGCGCCGCGACCGGGGCCGTGGCGTGCCGCGGGTGGGGCGATGGTCTGCGTGCTCATGTGGAGCACCTCCTGCCGGATGGGAGGGCGGCGCGGGCGGCCCGCACCGGGGGTGCGGGTGGGGAACGCGCCGCCGGAAGGGGGGTGAGAGCGCTCTCAGTCCTTATAGGGACGGCCGGACGGGGCGTCAATGACCCGTGCACGTCAATCCCGGGCGGGCGGCCGGACCGCCGGGAGGGCGCGGCGGGGCGGTCCGACCGGAGACCGGCATCTCGCCGCGGAAACACGACAGGAGATGTCCGGTATCCCGGTGACGATGACGGCATGACGACCAGTTGGGCGGACTTCGAGAAGGCCGAGCCCCGGCTCGCCTCGACGGTCCGGAAACGCTTCGAGCAGTACAAGCACCACGTCCTGGCCACGCTCCGTGCGGACGGCTCGCCGCGGCTCACCGGTCTGGAGACCACCTTCCGGTTCGGCGAGCTGTGGCTCGGCATGATGCCGAACTCGCGCAAGGCGCTGGACCTGCGGCGCGACCCCCGGTTCGCGCTCCAGGCCAACCCCGGCCCGGACGACTCCCTGTCCGACGGCGACGCGCGGATCACCGGACGGGCGGTGGAGACGACCGATCCGGCGGTGATCGCCCGCTTCGCCGAGGAGATCGAACCGCCGGAGCCGTTCCACCTGTTCCGGGTGGATCTGACCGAGGTGGTGCACGTCTCGGTGGAGGGCGAGGACCTGGTGCTGCGGACCTGGCGCCCCGGCGGGCCGCCGCGCGTGGTCCGGCGCGGCACCGGCGACGAGCCGCCGCGCGTGGAGGGCCCGGCCTGAGCCGGTCCCGTGTCAACGGGGCTTTCCGGACGGCGGGTTGACGGCGGTGGCCTTGAAGAAGGTGTAGTGGAAGGTGCCTCCGTCCTCCGCCGTCCGGTACAGATCGGCGATCCCCCGCCGCCAGTCCTCCTCGGTGGTCGACCCCATGGCCAGCGCGTCGTCCCCGAGGCTTTCGAAGACGGGGATGAAGGTGTGGCGGGTGAAGCCGTCGACCATCCCCGGCCGGGTCCGGTCGGCGTAGACCGTCCGCGGGCGCACCGTGACGTCGTCGTATCCGGCGGCGGTCAGCAGCGGCTGGAGCCTGCGGCCGATCAGCGCGTCGCCGCCCGCCGCGGCCTGCAACCGGATCTGGTGGTCGATCACCGCGCGGGCGTGGGGGCTGTCGGGGTGGAAGACCGCCGATCCGTGGTCCCCCTCGATCACGGTGGCGGTGCCGCCCGGCCGCAGCAGGCGGCGCAGGACGCTCAGCGCCCGCCCCGGTTCCGGCAGGTGCTCCAGCACGAAGCAGACGAAGAGGTGGTCGAAGGACGCCTCGGGGAACGGCAGGTCGTACAGGTCGGCGCGGTGCCACTCCACCATCGCGCCGGGGTGCTCGGCCGCCACCCTCGCCCGGGCCCGCGCCAGCGAGTCGCCGTCGACGTCGACCGCGGTGACGCGCGCCCCGGGGCTGTTCGCGACCAGGTGCACCGTCTGGGCGCCGACCCCGCAGCCGACCTCCAGCACCCGGCTGCCGTCCGGGTAGGCCGTGCCGCCGTGCAGCAGGGCCGCCAGGGTGTCCGCCTGGTCGCGCAGCCGGCGGGTCTCCCGCTCCGAGTACCCGTGCACATAGTCGACCGTCATCGCTCCTCGCTTCCTCGTGCGGCGTCCGTGCCGTCCGGCACCGCGCCGTCCGGTGTCCGTGGACTCCACCCTGTGCCCACAATGGCCCGGTGGACAGAGCCAATGAGGCCCCCATCGACAGGTCCAAAGCCGTACGGGACGGAGCGTCGCCGTCCGGGACCGCCGGCGCCGACTTCCTCCAGTTGGACGTCCGCGAGGCGCCGCCCGGCGGACTGTCCGACTGGCTGGCCCGGCGGTTGCGGCTGGCGATCTCCGACGGCCGGCTGCCGGTGGGCAGCCGGCTGCCCGCCACCCGGACGCTGGCGGCGGAGCTGCGCGTGTCACGGGGCGTGGTCACCGACGCCTACCGGCGGTTGGGCGAGGACGGGCACGTCGCCGGACGCGGACGGGCCGGGACGGTCGTCGTCGCCGCCCCCGCGCGGGCTCCCGCTCCCCCGCGGCCTCCCGCGCCCGCCGGCCCGCCGGCACCGGAGGAGGTCTTCGCCGCGCCTCCCGGCCCGGACGTCTTCGACCGGCTGCGGGCCGTGCCGGCGCGGCTCGACCTGACCCCCGGCACACCGGACCTGGCGGCCTTCCCCCGGGCGGCCTGGCAGCGCGCCGAACGCCGGGTCCTGGACGGACTGGTCTCCTCCGACCTGGGGTACGGCGACCCCCGCGGGGCGCCCGCGCTGCGGCTGGCCGTCGCCCGGTGGCTGGCCCGCAACCGGGGGGTGCGGGTGGACCCCGACGAGGTGCTGGTCGTCTCCGGCACCGCCCAGGCGATCACCCTGTTCGCGCAGGTGCTCCACGACGAGGGGGTGCGCGAGATGGCGGTGGAGGACCCCGGGTCGCTCGGCGCCCGGATGCACCTGAACGCCCGTGGACTCGCCACCCCGCCGGTCCCGGTCGACGAGGGCGGTATCCGCGTCGACGCGCTGCGCGCCACGGGCGTCCCGGCCGTCCTGCTCACCCCGGCCCACCAGTTCCCCACCGGCGTGGTGCTCGGCGGGGACCGGCGCCGCGCGCTGATGCGGTGGGCCGCCGGGGGCGGGCTGGTCCTGGAGGACGACTACGACGCCGAGCACCGCTACGACCGGCCTCCCGTCCCCGCCCTGCGGTCGATGCTGCCGGACCACGTCGTCTACTCCGGCAGCGTCTCCAAGCTGCTGGCGCCCGCCCTGCGGGTGGGCTGGGTGCTGGCCCCGCCGAGGTACCGGGACGTCCTGGTGGACGCCAAGCGGTACGCCGACCTGGGCAACGCCGTCCTGCCGCAGCTGACCCTGGCGCGGCTGATGGAGTCGGGCGAGCTGGAGCGTCATCTGCGCCTGGTGCGCGGACGCCACCGACGCCGCCGGGACGCCATGGTGGAGGCGATCCGGAGGCACCTGCCGGGCGCGGTCGTCCACGGCGCCGCGGCGGGGCTGCACCTGACGGTCGTCTTCGACGCTCCTCCCCGCTCCTCTTCCGGCTCCCCGTCCGTCCCGCCGTTCACCGACACCGACCTCGCGGCGGCCGCGCTCGCCCGGGGCGTGAAGACGCATCCGCTGTCCTGGCACGCCCAGCGGCCGTCCCGGCCGGGACTGGTGCTGGGCTACGCCGCCAGGACGGCGGGCGAGATCGGCGAGGCGGTGGCCGTCCTGGGGGCCGTGGTGCGGGAAACGCGGTGAGGGGAGGGCCGGTTCACAGCCGGCGCAGCGCCTCGTCGGCCGCGGCGCGCAGCGTGGGGTGCTCGCGGGCGGCGAGGAGCACCAGCCGGGCGCGCGCGTCGCCGAGGGTCCCGAGCCCCTCCACGCAGGCGCGGGCCACCGGCCAGTGGTGGACCGGGCCGGCCAACAGCCGGTCCAGGACGCGGATCAGCGTCGGCGCGGAGGAAGGAGCGCGCAGGGCGGCCAGCAGCCTGACCGGGTGGAGGGCGTAGGCGGTGCGCAGCTCGTTGTCGGCGAGCGCCGCCGCGGCGCGGGCGGTGCGCGGGTCGCCGAGGAGGAGCAGGGCGCGGGCCGCCGCGGCGCAGCGGGGCGGGTCGCGGTGGTTGAGCAGGAAGACCAGCGTCTCGAAGGCGCGGCGGTCGCCGGCCCGGCCGAGGGTGCAGGCGGCCAGTTCCCGGGCCCACAACGGGCGGGCGGGGGCGGTGAGTTCGGCGGCGAGCGCGTCGCGGGCGGCGGGGGTGTCCTGCCGGGCCAGGGCCAGGAGCCGTTCGAACGCGGCCGGTTCCGCCTCGGCCCGCAGCCGTGCCACCTGTTCGTCGTCCACCGCGTTCGCGCGTCCCACTGCCCCGCTCCCTCCCTGTGGCTCGTGCCACATCCCCGGAACCGGTCTACCCACTGGTGTTCTTGTTACCCACCGGTTAGCCTGCTCATCGGAGCGGCACCCCCGCTCAGCCGGACGGCCTGGTGACGCAGCCGTCCGAGGTGCAGTCGGTTCAGCACGCACGTACGCGAGTCGAGCACGGCCCCGGGACAGGGCCCGCTCGTTCCCGACACCCGCGTACGGCGCGGGTCGGCGCGGTCGCGCGCCCGTGCCCTTTCTCCCCTCTCCTCCCAGTCGTCACCGTCCTCTTCCTTCCTGGAGTCCCGTGATGGACCGTCCCACCCTCTCCACCGTCGCCGTGGTCGGCCTCGGCACCATGGGCACCGGCATCGCCGAGGTCCTGACCCGCGCGGGCCGCGAGGTCATCGGCATCGACACCGACGAGAACGCCGCACGCCAGGCCGTCGCCGCCCTGGAGACGTCCACCGCGCGCGCCGTCGAGCGCGAGCGCATCACCGAGCGGGAGCGGCGGGACGCCCTCGCCCGCTTCCGCACCTTCGGCGACCTCCAGGCCGCGGCCGAGGCCGACCTGGTCATCGAGGTCGTGCCGGAGGACTACGGGCTCAAGCAGCGGGTGATCAGCGCGCTGGACGGCATCGTCAAGCCGTCGGCCGTCATCGCCACCGGCACCAACGCGCTCTCGGTCACCCGGCTCGCCGCCGAATCCGCGCACCCCGAGCGCGTGTTGGGGATGCACTTCTTCAACCCGGCGCCGGCGATGAAGCTGGTGGAGATCGTCTCCAGCGTGCTGACCTCCCCCGAGGCGGTCGCGGCGGTCACCGATCTCGCCCACGACCTGGGCAAGGAGCCCATCGCGGTCGGCGACCGGCCCGGATTCGTCGCCGACGGACTGCTGTTCGGCTACCTCAACCAGGCCGCGGCGATGTACGAGTCGCGGTACGCCACCCGCGAGGACATCGACGCCGCGATGCGGCTGGGCTGCGGCCTGCCCATGGGCCCGCTCGCCCTGCTGGACCTGATCGGCGTCGACACCGCCCGCACCGTGCTGGAGGCGATGTACGCCGAGTCCCGCGACCGGCTGCACGCGCCCGCGCCGATCCTCGGGCAGCTCACCGCCGCCGGTCTGACGGGCCGCAAGGCCGGGCGCGGCTTCTACACCTACGAGGCGCCGGGCTCGGCGACCGTCGTGCCGGACGAGGCGACGCCCCGCGAGGGCGAACGGGCCGGGACGCCCCGCGAGGTGCGCTCCGTGGGCGTGGCGGGTTCGGGGACCATGGCGAGCGGCATCGCCGAGGTGTTCGCCACGGCGGGCTACGACGTGGTGCTGGCCGCCCGCTCCGAGGAGAAGGCGGAGAGGGCCAAGGCCCGCGTCGCCTCCTCGCTGGAGCGCTCGGTGCGCAAGGGGCGGATGACGGCCGAGGCCCGCGACGAGGCCCTGGCCCGGATCGCCCCGGCCGGCTCGCCGTCCGCGCTGGCGGACGTGGACCTGGCGGTCGAGGCGGTGGCCGAGGACCTGGCGGTCAAGAAGGACCTGTTCGCGACGTTGGACGAGGTGTGCAAGCCGGGTGCCGTGCTGGCCACCACCACCTCCTCGCTCCCCGTGATCGCCTGTGCCCGCGCCACCTCGCGCCCGCAGGACGTGATCGGGATGCACTTCTTCAACCCGGCGCCGGCGATGAAGCTGGTCGAGGTGGTCCGCACCGTGCTGACCTCCGACGACGTCCACGCCACCGTGCGCGAGGTGTGCGGGAAGGTCCGCAAGCACCCGGTGGACTGCGGCGACCGGGCGGGCTTCATCGTCAACGCGCTGCTGTTCCCGTACCTGAACAACGCGGTCAAGATGGTGCAGGAGCACTACGCGAGCATGGACGACATCGACGCGGCCATGAAGCTCGGCGGCGGCTACCCGATGGGCCCGTTCGAACTGCTCGACGTGGTCGGGCTGGACGTGTCCCTGGCGATCGAGCGGGTGCTGCACCAGGAGTTCCGCGAGCCGGGCCTGGCCCCCGCGCCGCTGCTGGAGCACCTGGTGGCGGCGGGCTGCCTGGGGCGCAAGACCGGGCGGGGCTTCCGCGAGTACGCGAGGCGGTGATCCCGGCGGTCCCGGTGTTCCCGCCCCACGCGGAGTCCGGGTGGGGCGGGCTGCTGGAGCCCGGTGGATCACCCGCGACGCGCGGGGCGCCGTGTAACGTTCCACACATGTCCCAGCCCGTGAAACCCGCTCGTCCGCACGTGCCGAACCAGCGTCTGAAGATGCGCCGGGAGCTGGCCGCCGCCGCGATGGAGCTCTTCGCCACCAAGGGCTACGAGGAGACCACGGTCGACGAGATCGCGGCGGCGGCGGGCGTGGCCCGCCGCACCTTCTTCCGGCACTTCCGCTCCAAGGAAGAGGCGATCTTCCCCGACCACGACGACACCCTGGAGCGCGCCAAGGCGGTGCTGGACGCGGCGCCCGCCCACGAGAACCCCCTGGACACCGTGTGCCGGGGCATCAAGGAAGTCCTGAAGATGTACGCGGACTCCCCGGAGATCTCGGTGGCCCGCTACAAGCTCACCCGCCAGGTTCCCACCCTGCGGGAGCGGGAGATCGCGTCCGTGTCGCGCTACGAGCGGCTGTTCACGCGCTACCTGCTGGGCCACTTCGACGAGGCCCACCGGGACGGCGACGACGCGCTCGACGAGCCGCTGCTCGCCGAGGTCGCCGCGTCGGCGGTGGTCACCGCGCACAACCACGTGCTGCGGCGCTGGCTGCGCGCGGGCGGCGAGGGCGACGTGGAGGCCCAGCTCGACCGGGCCTTCGCCATCGTGCGGCGGACCTTCGGCACCGGCTTCGTCGCCGGCAGGGCGGCCGCCTCGGAGCCGCCCGCGGCCTCCGCCCGGGCCGAGAACGAGGTGCTGGTGACGGTGGCGCGCACGGACGCCCCGCTGGAAGAGGTCATGCGCACGATCGAGCGGGCCCTGCGCCAGGGCTGAGACCGCCGAACGAGCCGTCCGAACCCCACGCGGTTCCGTCGATCACCGAAACGGCGAAGAGACTCCCGAAAACCACACACGGCGACGAGCGCGTACGGCCGCCTCCCTCCCGGAGGCGGCCGTACGCGCTCATGCGTGCGGTCCTGGTTACAGCTGAGAGAAATTCTTGGCACGCAGTGTCTTGTGCACTGGCACGCAGTGCCATAACGTGAGCCGTGTCCGGGCACTGTCCCCGCGGTCACTCCGCGCGCCCGGTCGCCTGCGTCACAGGCCTTCAGCGCTACCGCGCCGAGCCGCAACACCACCGCCGAACCGACGGCACCAGCAGCTCACCCAGAACAGACAAGACCCCAGCGATCCCTCAAGCGTCTGACACGCTCGCCGGAGGCCCACGTGAAGGAAATCCTGGACGCGATCCTCGCGTCGGACAGCACCCCCGCAGACTTCGGGAACCTCCCCCTTCCCGAGTCCTACCGCGCGGTGACCGTGCACAAGGACGAGGTCGAGATGTTCGACGGCCTGTCCACCCGGGAGAAGGACCCGCGCAAGTCGCTGCACGTCGACGAGGTGCCGGTGCCGGAACTCGGCCCGGGCGAGGCCCTGGTGGCCGTCATGGCCAGTTCCGTGAACTACAACTCGGTGTGGACCTCGATCTTCGAGCCGCTGCCGACCTTCGGCTTCCTGGAGCGCTACGGACGCACCTCCCCGCTGGCCAAGCGCCACGACCTGCCGTACCACATCATCGGCTCCGACCTGGCCGGCGTGGTGCTGCGCACCGGCCCCGGCGTCAACGCCTGGCGGCCCGGCGACGAGGTCGTCGCGCACTGCCTGTCGGTGGAGTTGGAGAGCGCCGACGGCCACGACGACACCATGCTCGACCCCGAGCAGCGCATCTGGGGCTTCGAGACCAACTTCGGCGGCCTGGCCGAGATCGCCCTGGTGAAGTCCAACCAGCTCATGCCCAAGCCCGCCCACCTGACCTGGGAGGAGGCCGCCGCCCCCGGCCTGGTGAACTCCACCGCCTACCGGCAGTTGGTCTCCCGCAACGGCGCCGCGATGAAGCAGGGCGACAACGTGCTCATCTGGGGCGCCTCCGGCGGCCTGGGCTCCTACGCCACCCAGTTCGCGCTCGCCGGCGGCGCCACCCCGATCTGCGTGGTCTCCAGCGAGAAGAAGGCGGAGATCTGCCGCTCCATGGGCGCCGAGGCGATCATCGACCGCTCGGCCGAGGGCTACAGGTTCTGGAAGGACGAGAACACCCAGGACCCCAAGGAGTGGAAGCGCTTCGGCAAGCGCATCCGCGAACTGACCGGCGGCGAGGACGTGGACATCGTCTTCGAGCACCCCGGACGCGAGACCTTCGGCGCCTCCGTCTACGTCACCCGCAAGGGCGGCACGATCGTCACCTGCGCCTCCACCTCCGGCTACATGCACAGCTACGACAACCGCTACCTGTGGATGAGCCTCAAGCGGATCATCGGCTCGCACTTCGCCAACTACCGCGAGGCGTGGGAGGCCAACCGCCTCATCGCCAAGGGCAAGATCCACCCCACGCTGTCGAAGACCTACTCCCTGGAGGAGACCGGCCAGGCCACCTACGACGTCCACCGCAACGTCCACCAGGGCAAGGTCGGCGTGCTGTGCCTGTCGCCGCGGGAGGGCCTGGGCGTGCGCGACCAGGAGATGCGCGAGAAGCACCTCCCCGCCATCAACCGCTTCCGGAACGTCTGAGGTCCGCCATGACCCACCCCCGTGACGTGAGCGAGCCGAAGGGCGCCGCCCCCGGGCGCCCCGGCCCGGCCACCCCCTCGGATGTGAGCGAGCCGAAGGGCGCGCCGGTGCCGAAAGGGGTGAGGAGGAGGGAGCGAGGAACGAGCGACCGTGCGACGAACCCCGTCGGCACCGGATCAGAGCGCCCGGAGGCGAGCGAACGCGGAAAGAGGGACCGTCCGTGGCTGATGCGGACGTACGCCGGGCACTCCACCGCCGAGGCGTCCAACGAGCTGTACCGGCGCAACCTGGCCAAGGGGCAGACCGGACTGTCGGTCGCGTTCGACCTGCCGACGCAGACCGGCTACGACCCCGACCACGTCCTCGCCCGCGGCGAGGTCGGCCGGGTCGGGGTGCCGGTCTGCCACCTCGGCGACATGCGGCGGCTGTTCCGGGACATCCCCCTGGAGCGAATGAACACCTCGATGACCATCAACGCCACCGCCATGTGGCTGCTGGCGCTGTATCAGGTGGTCGCCGAGGAGCAGGGCGCGGACGTCTCCAAGCTGTCGGGGACGACGCAGAACGACATCGTCAAGGAGTACCTCTCGCGCGGGACGCACGTCTTCCCGCCGGGCCCCTCCCTGCGTCTGACCACCGACGTGATCGCCTACACCGTGGCGAACATCCCCAAGTGGAACCCGATCAACATCTGCAGCTACCACCTGCAGGAGGCCGGGGCCACCCCCGTCCAGGAGATCGCGTACGCCATGTCGACGGCCGTCTCGGTCCTCGACGCCGTGCGCGACTCCGGGCAGGTGCCGCCGGAGAAGTTCGGCGACGTCGTGGCCCGCATCTCCTTCTTCGTCAACGCGGGTGTCCGCTTCGTCGAGGAGATGTGCAAGATGCGGGCCTTCACCCGCATCTGGGACCGGATCACCCGTGAGCGGTACGGCGTGGAGGAGCCTAGACAGCGCCGCTTCCGCTACGGCGTCCAGGTCAACTCGCTGGGACTGACCGAGGCGCAGCCGGAGAACAACGTCCAGCGGATCGTGCTGGAGATGCTGGCCGTCACCCTCTCCAAGGACGCCCGCGCCCGCGCCGTGCAGTTGCCTGCCTGGAACGAGGCGCTGGGCCTGCCCCGGCCCTGGGACCAGCAGTGGTCGCTGCGCATCCAGCAGGTCCTCGCCTACGAGAGCGATCTGCTGGAGTACGACGACCTGTTCGCCGGATCGCACGTGGTGGAGGCCAAGACCGCCGAGCTGGCCGAGGACGCCTGGGCCGAGATCGAGCGCATCCAGGAGATGGGCGGCGCCATGGCGGCCGTGGAGTCCGGCTACCTCAAGTCGCGGCTGGTCGCCTCGCACGCCGAGCGCCGGGCCCGCATCGAGTCCGGCGAGGAGAAGATCGTCGGGGTCAACTGCTTCGAGTCCACCGAGCCGAACCCGCTCACCGCCGACCTGGACACGGCCATCATGACCGTGGACCCGGCGGTCGAGGCGGAGGTGGTGGCCTCGCTGCACCGCTGGCGCGACGAGCGGGACGAGGTCCGCGCCCAGCGGGCCCTGGCCGAGCTGAAGCGGGCCGCCGCGGGGACCGTCAACCTGATGCCGGCCACCCTGGAGTGCGCCCGCGCCGGGGTGACCACCGGGGAGTGGGCCTGGGCGCTGCGGGACGTCTTCGGCGAGTACCGGGCCCCGACCGGGGTGAGTTCGGCGCCGGTGACGACCCCCGCCGAGGAGGGCTCCACGCTCGCCGCCGTGCGGGCCAAGGTGGACGCCACCGCCGCCGAGCTGGGCTGCGGCAGGCTGCGGCTGCTGGTCGGCAAGCCCGGCCTGGACGGGCACAGCAACGGTGCCGAGCAGATCGCCGTACGGGCGCGCGACGCGGGCTTCGAGGTGGTCTACCAGGGCATCCGGCTCACTCCCGAGCAGATCGTCTCGGCGGCCGTCGCCGAGGACGTGCACTGCGTCGGGCTGTCGATCCTCTCCGGCTCGCACGCGGAGCTGGTGCCCGACGTGCTGGACCGGCTGCGTCGGGCGGGCGCGGGAGAGGTGCCCGTGATCGTCGGCGGCATCATCCCGCGCGCCGACGCCGAGGCGCTGCGCTCCGCCGGAGTCGCCGCGGTCTTCACCCCGAAGGACTTCGGCATCACGGAGATCATCGGCCGTATCGTCGACGAGATCCGCATCGCGAACAAGCTCGACCCCCTGGAGGTCCCCGCATGACCACCGCTCCTTCCGCAGACGCCGCCGACGCGGGCGTGAACCGGCTGCGTCCGCGCCGCTCCTGTCTGGCCGTGCCGGGAAGCAACCCGCGCTTCCTGGAGAAGGCCCAGGGCCTCCCGGCCGACCAGGTCTTCCTGGACCTGGAGGACGCCTGCGCGCCGCTGGCCAAGCCCGAGGCCCGGCACACCATCGTGAAGTTCCTCAACGAGGGCGACTGGACGGGCAAGACCCGGGTCGTGCGGGTGAACGACTGGACGACGCACTGGACGTACCGCGACGTGGTCACGGTCGTCGAGGGCGCCGGCCCCAACCTGGACTGCATCATGCTGCCCAAGGTGCAGGACGCCTCCCAGGTGAAGGCGCTGGACCTGCTGCTGACCCAGATCGAGAAGACGATGGGCTTCGAGGTCGGCCGCATCGGCATCGAGGCGCAGATCGAGAACGCCAAGGGCCTGGTGAACGTCGACGAGATCGCGGCCGCCTCGCCGCGGCTGGAGACCATCATCTTCGGCCCGGCCGACTTCATGGCCTCCATCAACATGAAGTCCCTGGTCGTGGGCGAGCAGCCGCCGGGCTACCCGGCCGACGCCTACCACTACATCCTGATGCGCATCCTGATGGCGGCCCGCGCCCACGACCTCCAGGCGATCGACGGGCCGTACCTGCAGATCCGCAACGTGGACGGCTTCCGCGAGGTGGCCCGGCGCGCCGCGGCCCTCGGCTTCGACGGCAAGTGGGTGCTCCACCCGGGCCAGGTCGAGGCCGCCAACGAGATCTTCTCCCCCTCCCAGGAGGACTACGACCACGCCGAGCTGATCCTCGACGCGTACGAGTACTTCACCTCCGAGGCGGGCGGCAAGAAGGGCTCGGCGATGCTCGGCGACGAGATGATCGACGAGGCCAGCCGCAAGATGGCGCTGGTCATCGCGGGCAAGGGCCGGGCCGCCGGCCTGAAGCGGACCTCGAAGTTCGAGCCGCCGACCGACTGACCCCCACGGGAACCGGCCGCCTCCGGCCCGCCGCCTCCTCGCCCTCGGGCGGCGGGCCGGAGGCGGCCCCGGGCCACCCGCCGTCCGTCCACCACACCACCGGAGAGTCACACCATGCAGTTCGGCCGCACCTACGAGGAGTTCGAGGTCGGGGACGTCTACAAACACTGGCCGGGCAAGACGGTCACGGAGTACGACGACCACCTCTTCTGCCTGCTGACCATGAACCACCACCCGCTCCACATGGACGCCAACTACGCCGAGAAGACGACGGACTTCGGCCGGAACGTGGTGGTCGGCAACTACGTCTACTCCCTGCTGCTGGGCATGTCCGTGCCGGACGTCTCCGGCAAGGCGATCGCCAACCTGGAGATCGAGTCGCTGCGGCACGTGGCGCCGACCTTCCACGGCGACACGATCTACGGCGAGACCACCGTCCTGGACAAGACCCCCTCGAGGTCCAAGTCCGACCGCGGCATCGTCCACGTCGAGACCCGGGGCTACAAGCAGGACGGAACGCTGGTGTGCGTCTTCCGCCGCAAGGTGATGGTGCCCACCGCCGAGTACATCGAGAAACGAGGGGGAGAGCAGCCCGGCCGTCCCGAGCTGCGCACGCCGGAGCAGAAGGGGGAGAAGTGAGATGGGGCGCCTGGCGCAGACCGAGGGACTGACGGACGTTCAGAGGGAGATCGTCTCCACCGTCCGCGACTTCGTCGACAAGGAGATCATTCCCGTCGCCACCGAGCTGGAGCACCGGGACGAGTACCCGACCCAGATCGTGGAAGGCCTGAAGGACCTGGGGATCTTCGGCCTGATGATCCCCGAGGAGTACGGCGGCCTGGGCGAGTCGCTCCTCACCTACGCCCTGTGCGTGGAGGAGATCGCCCGCGGCTGGATGAGCGTCTCCGGCATCATCAACACGCACTTCATCGTCGCGTACATGCTCAAGCAGCACGGCACCGACGAGCAGAAGGAGTACTTCCTGCCGAGGATGGCGGCCGGCGAGGTCCGGGGCGCCTTCTCGATGTCGGAGCCGGGCCTGGGCTCGGACGTGTCGGCCATCACCACCAAGGGCGTCCGCGACGGCGACGAGTACGTCCTCACCGGCCAGAAGATGTGGCTGACCAACGGCGGCACGTCCTCGCTGGTGGCCGTGCTCTGCCGGACCGACGAGGGCCACCCCGAGGGTACGGCCCCCCACAAGTCGATGACCACCTTCCTGATCGAGAAGGAGCCGGGGTTCGGCGAGGTCAAGCCGGGTCTGACGATCCCCGGCAAGATCGACAAGATGGGCTACAAGGGCGTCGACACCACCGAGCTGATCCTGGACGGCCTGCGCGTCCCGGCGAACCGCGTCCTGGGCGGGAAGACCGGCCGCGGCTTCTACCAGATGATGGACGGCGTCGAGGTCGGCCGGGTCAACGTGGCCGCGCGCGGCTGCGGCGTGGCCCAGCGCGCCTTCGAGCTGGGCATCGCCTACGCCCAGCAGCGGCACACCTTCGGCAAGCCCATCGCCCAGCACCAGGCGATTCAGTTCAAGTTGGCCGAAATGGCCACCAAGGTGGAGGCCGCGCACGCGCTGATGGTCGGCGCCGCACGGAAGAAGGACTCCGGGCAGCGTAACGACCTTGAGGCGGGCATGGCCAAATACCTCGCCTCGGAGTATTGCAAGGAGGTCGTGGAGGACGCGTTCCGCATCCACGGCGGTTACGGTTTCTCCAAGGAGTACGAGATCGAGCGGCTCTACCGCGAGGCTCCGATGCTCCTCATCGGTGAAGGCACTGCCGAGATCCAGAAGATGATCGTGGGACGTCGGCTCCTGGAGGAGTACAGGCTTCAGGGGTAGGATGCCTCCTTCGGGGTGTTTTCCCTGAAGGGGGAACACCCCGGCCGGGGCCTCCCGGAGGGTTCCCGGTCCGGACTGGGGCTCTGGCTTGCCCAGTTGCCACCGGTAACCGATAGCATCCCGGGAAAGCCGCCGTCCCCCGTGTATACGCGGCCCCTCCGCTACGAAGGTCATCCATGCCCCACAGCCCATCCTCTGCACAACGCGGCCGAATCCGTCTCGCGCGCGGAGCATCGCCGTGGCTCCTCCCGACCGTGGCCACCGCCGCCCTCACCCTGGCCCGTGCCAGGCGTTCGAGGGGCGCGGCGGTGGCCGCCGTGCCCGCCACCGCCCTCGCGGCGGGCATGCTGTGGTTCTTCCGCGACCCCGAGCGCGAGATCGCCCAGGGCCGCGTCCTCTCTCCCGCCGACGGCGTGGTGCAGAGCATCATGCCCTGGAAGGACGGGCGCACCCGCGTCGCGATCTTCATGAGCCCGTTGAACGTCCACGTCAACCGCGCCCCGCTGGCGGGCACGGTGACGTCCGTCGAGCACGTTCCCGGCGGGTTCGTCCCGGCGTTCAACAAGGAGAGCGAGAACAACGAGCGCGTCGTCTGGCACTTCGACACCGAACTGGGCGACATCGAGATGGTCCAGATCGCCGGTGCCGTGGCCCGACGGATCGTCCCGTACGTCGAACAGGGCACGAAGGTCGAGCAGGGCGAGCGGATCGGCCTGATCCGCTTCGGCTCGCGCGTGGACCTCTACCTCCCGGAGGGCGTCGAGGTCGACGTCGAGGTCGGCCGGCCCACCACCGCGGGGGTGACTCGTCTTGACCGTGATTGATCCCGGCAACCGCACCTGGGTGCCCGAGGCGGAGGTCGAGGACCCCGCCGACGAGATGGACGACATGCCGCTGTCGATGCGGCTGTCGATAGCCGACGCGCTCACCCTCGGCAACGCCACCTGCGGCTTCATGGCGGTGTACTTCACCACCACGGGCGTGCTGATCCCGCACCTGACCGGCGGCGACGGCGGCACGGCCCGGCACGGCGCCGCGACCGCCGTGCTGCTGATGCTGCTGGCGTCGGTGTTCGACCTCTTCGACGGGCTCGTGGCGCGGAAGCTGCGCAGCTCGGCGATGGGCGCGGAGCTGGACAACCTCTCCGACCTGATCAGCTTCGGGCTGGCGCCCGCGTACTTCGTGCTGGTCTGGGGGATGGTCGCCAACGACGCGCACCAGGGGGTCTCGGTGCTCGCCGGGGTCGTGGTGCTGCTGGCGGTGGTGCTGAGGCTGGCGAGATTCTCCTGCCTCACCCTGCCCAACGGGGTGTTCCAGGGCATGCCCAGCCCGTTCGGGGCGCTGACGGTGGTCTCGATCGTCCTGCTGGAGCTGCCGTTCGTCCCCACGCTGCTGGCGATCGTCGGGGTGGCCTGGCTGATGGTGAGCCGGGTGGAGTACCCCAAGCCGCGCGGCGTGCTGGCGGTGGCGATGCTCGGCTGGATCGTGCTGAGCATGGGCATGCTGACGGCCTGGTCCTTCGACGCCCCGGGCGGTGAGCTGCTGCTGGAGACCGGCTGCGCGCTCCAGCTGGTGCTGGGCGCGGTGATCCCGCTGTTCGCCACCGCGCGGCGGGTGAACGCCTTCCGCGACAACCGCCGCGAAGCACGGGCGGCGGCCAAGGCGTAGGACCGGACGCCGGAAAGAGGACGGACGGTTCACTCGGGCGCCGGACGGGTTCACAGGACCCGTCCGACGCCCGAGGCATTCCGGTCCGTCTTCCCCGATGCCCCGTCCGACGGCCGGCACACCCGCCGGACCGGGAACACCGCCGCCTGCGGAGGTGAGGGACGACACACTCCCCGCACGGTCGTGGGA
>NZ_BAAASZ010000026.1:386812-389328 GCF_039533145.1 Streptomyces macrosporus | reverse complement strand
CGGGCCTCCCGGCCCGGGCCCACCGACGTCCGCCGCGGCGCGGTCCCCCTGCCGCGCCGTCTCACTTCTCGAAGGAGAACGCCTCCGCGTTCTTCGAGGCCGCGGCCTCGCGGTACACCGTCAGTCCGCCCTCGACCCCGGCGTCGGGCTTGAGGACGAAGCTCTCCCGCGTCGAGGGCAGGTTCGGGTCCGAGAAGTCGTGCCGGATGCCGAAGCCGCTGTCGTAGGCGTCCAGGGAGAGCAGCGCGTCCACGACGCCCTGCCGGGTGAGGTCCTTGTCGTCGCACGCCCGCTTCAGGGCCGCGCCGAAGGCGGAGGCGGCGCTCCAGCCGGCGGCCACGCCGTTGTCGAGGACGTCGTCGGGGTAGGCCCTGGCGTACTCCCGGGCGAGCCGGGACGGCTCCGGCTCCTTCGAGCCGATGGGCAGCGTGGAGGCGGCGACGTAGTAGTCCTTCCGCAGGGCCGGCCCGGCCTGGGTGTCCAGCAGTTGCGGGGCGAAGGCCGAGTTGTTGCCGACGACGGGCACGTTCAGGCCGCCGGCCGCCGCCACGCCGACCAGGGAGGCCGCCTGCCGCGGCCCCGCGCTGACCAGCACGGCCTTCACCCCGGCCTTCTTGAACGCCGCGACCTGGGCGGACATGTCCTCGTCGGTCGGCTTGATCTTCTGCTCGACGATGGTCAGCCCGGCCTTCTCCGCGGCGTACCGGGAGCCCTTCAGGGCGTTCTCCCCGTAGTCGCCCTCGAAGTAGACGTGGCCCACCGGGTCGCCCTCGGCGATCCTCTTCTCCGCCAGGAGGAAGTCGACGGCGTTGACCGTCTCCACGTCGTAGGTCGCGCCGATGGTGCGGATGTACTCGCTGCCGAGGAGGTCCGCGGACCACGCCTGCGGCAGCACCAGCAGCTTGTCCCGGCTGTCGACCCGCTCCTTGACCGCGCTGACGAACGGCGAGCCGAGGAACTGGACGAAGCCCACCACCTTGGGCTGGAGCTCGGTGTAGGCGGGAATGGCCTTGCCCGCGTCGTAGCCGTGGTCGCGGACGGTCAGCTCCAGCTTCCGCCCGCAGATCCCGCCGTCCTCGTTGATCTTGTCGACGTAGAGCTGCTGGGCCTGGGTGACGCTCTTGCCCAGGGAGGCGTAGACCCCGGTCATGTCGGTGAGGGCGCCGATGCGGATGGCGTCGTCCGTGACGCCCTTGTCGGTCCTCACTCCCCCGGCGCCCGTGCCGCCGGAGTCGCCGCCGCCGGCCTTGCCGCTGCACCCGGTGGCGATGAGGGCGAGGACGGCCGCGGCGACCGCCGCCGTGCGTGGTGTGCGCATCTTCATGATCTTTCTGCCTCGTCTTCCGTGAGGGATCCGCGGCGGGCGGCGAGCCGCACCAGGCCGCCCGGCAGGAACAGCACGACGGCGACGATCGCGGCGCCGTACAGGTATCGGGACGTCTCGCCCGGGGAGACCCCGCCCGTGCCCGGGGCGGAGACCAGGGGCAGGGCCTCGCTGTAGCGGGTGAGGACCTGGGGCAGCAGGGTGACGAAGGCGGCCCCGACGACGGCTCCCCTGACCGAGCCCAGACCGCCGATGACGATCATGGCCAGGTACTCCAGGGAGAGGGCGAAGCCGAAGTACTCGGGCACGGTCTGCTGGAAGACCAGGGCCAGCAGCACCCCGGCCAGCCCCGCGTACATCGACGACAGGACGAAGACCGCCGCCCGGTGGCGGGCGACGGGCACGCCCGTCACCCCGGCCGCGATCCGGTGGTCGCGGATGGCGTTCATCGCCCGGCCGGGACGGCCGCGCAGCACCCCGTGGGCGAAGAGAGCGCAGCCGGCGAGCAGGACCAGTCCGACGTACCAGAGCTTCTCCATCGCCTGGAACGGCACGGCGGCGACGACGGTCTCGCTGTCGTCGAAGGTGAGGCCGAACAGCGACAGCGGGGGCACGGCGCGGCCGTTGTAGCCGCCGGTCAGGTCGTGGGCGTTGAACAGCACGTGCTGACCGATGAAGATCAGCGCCAGGGTGGCGATGCCCAGGTACGCCCCGCGCAGCCGTCCGGCGATCGGGCTGAACGCCCCGCCCGCCGCGCCCGCCAGGAGCACCGCGAGCACCACCGCCGACCAGCTCGGCAGTCCCAGGCCGACCGGCTCCCCCTCGCCCCCGCCGCCGTCACCGGCCAGGACGCAGTAGCCGTAGGCGCCGACGGCGAGGAAGAAGGCGTGGCCGAGGGAGAGCTGGCCGGTGGCGCCGGTCAGCAGGGTCAGCCCGACGGCGCCGATGGCGGCGGCCATGGCGAGCAGTCCGGCCTGGAGCCAGAAGCGGTCGAGGTAGAAGGGCAGGGCGAGCAGCAGGAGGACGACGGCGCCGGCCGCGTACGCGGTGCGGCGGCGCGGCGGCCGGACGCGTGCCGCGCGGCGGCCGGTGGCGGGCGCGGTTCCGGCCGGGGCGGGCCGCGCGGGGCCGGCGGAGGCCGCCGGTTACGCTGGGAGTCCCGGCAGGGACCGGCAAGGAGGAGGCTGACCGG
>NZ_BAAASZ010000026.1:352426-386753 GCF_039533145.1 Streptomyces macrosporus | reverse complement strand
AGGGACTCGGAGGCGGTGGGCTCAGACACGGGACGGCTCCCTCGTTCCGAACAGGCCCGCCGGGCGCACCAGCAGGACCAGGAGCATCACCAGGTACGGCGCCAGGTCGCCGATGCCCCGGCCCAGGAAGGTCAGGTCGCTCTGGTAGCCGGTGGCCAGGGACTGGGTGACGCCGATGACCAGTCCGCCGACCAGGGCGCCGGTGGTGGAGTCCAGGCCGCCCAGGATCGCGGCGGGGAACGCCTTCAGCGCCGCCAGGGAGGTGCCGCGCTCCAGGCCGGGGGTGGGGAAGACGGCCAGGAACAGGGCGGCCACCGTGGCCAGTCCGCCCGCCACGGCCCAGGCCGACAGCGAGACCCGGCCCAGCCGGATGCCCATCAGCGCCGCGGTCTCCGGGTGCTCGGCCACCGCGCGCGTCGCCACGCCCCAGGAGGTGTGGCGGAAGGCGAGCAGGAAGGCGGTGATGATCAGGCCGGCGGTGACGAACGCGGCCACCCGGGTGTGGGGGACGCCGATCCCGCCGAGGGTGAGCACCTCGTCGCCCCACGGGTCGCCCATGGGGAGGACGTGGGAGCCGATCCGTCGGGTCAGCTCGGTGAGCAGGACGATGTCGACGCCGATGGTGACGATGGCGAGCACGCTGTGGTCGCGTCCGCGGTAGCGGCGGATCACCAGGAACTCGATCAGCGCGCCCAGCAGCGCGGCGCCGGCGACGCCCGCCGCCAGGGCCGCGGGGAAGCCGATGTCGTCGGCGAGCACGGCGGTGACGTAGCCGCCGGCCAGCAGCAGGGAGGCGTGGGCGAAGTTCACCACCTCGGTCGCCCGGAAGACGATCACGAAGCCGAGGGCGATCAGGGCGTAGACCGCGCCGATGGACAGCCCGTTCAGCAGCAGTTCCACGAAGGTCGTCACGCCGCCGCCTCCTCTCCCAGGTAGGCGCGGACGACCGCGGGGTCGCGCTGCACTTCCTCGGGTGTGCCGCCGGCGATCCGCCGGCCGAAGTCGAGCACGGTCACCGCGTCCGCGAGCCGCATCACCACCCCCATGTCGTGTTCCACCAGGACGATCGAGATGCCGAGTCCGTCGCGCACGCCCGCGACGACCGAGGCGGTGCGGCGGCGTTCGTCGGCGGTCATGCCGGCCACGGGTTCGTCGAGCAGCAGCACCCGGGGTTCCGCGCACAGCGCGCGGCCGAGTTCCACGAGCTTCTGCAACCCGTAGGGCAGTGCCCCGGCCGGGCGGGCGAGGTGTCTCTCCAGGCCGATGAAGGCGGCGATCTCCCGCACCCGTTCGCGGTGCCGGGCCTCCTCGCGGACGGCCGAGGGGAGCCGGAGCCCGGCGGCCAGGAAGCCGGCCCGGGTCAGCCGGTGGCGTCCCAGCATCAGGTTGTCGGCGACCGTGACGCGGGGGGAGAGCGCGATGTTCTGGAAGGTGCGGGCCACGCCGCGGGCGGCGATCCGGTGCGGGGGCAGGCCG
The DNA here is from genome assembly GCF_039533145.1 of Streptomyces macrosporus. Lineage (NCBI taxonomy): Bacteria > Bacillati > Actinomycetota > Actinomycetes > Kitasatosporales > Streptomycetaceae > Streptomyces > Streptomyces macrosporus. Next base: position 385,277 of record NZ_BAAASZ010000026.1, on the reverse strand, counting down.
GTCAGCTCCTCGTCGCCGAGGAGGACGCTGCCCGAGGTCGCGCGGTGGACGCCGGAGAGCACGTTGAACGTGGTGGACTTCCCCGCGCCGTTGGGGCCGATGACCGCGTGGACGCTGCCGGGCTCGACGGTGAAAGAGACGCCGTCCAGCGCGGTGAGTCCGGCGAAGCGCACGGTCAGGTCGCGCACCCGCAGCGGGGGGACGTCCGGGGCGGGGGCCGTCACGCCGACCACCTGCGCAGGACCGGGGCGGTGGGGGCGGGTTCGGCGACCGCGCCGACCGGCACGCCGGGCGTGGCGGCGGTCCCGTCGGGTCCGGTGGTGCCGTCGGGGGCGTCGTCGGTGATGCCCAGGTAGCGGCGGCGCACCTCGTCGGAGGCGGCGAGTTCGTCCGCCGGACCGGCCAGGGCCACCGCGCCGACCTCCAGCACGACCGCCGAGGAGGCCAGCCGCAGCGCGATGGCCGCGTTCTGCTCCACCAGCAGCACCGAGGTGCCCCGGGCGTTGATCTCCCGTACGGTCTCGGCGATGCGGTCGGCCATCAGCGGGGCCAGTCCGAGCGAGGGCTCGTCCAGGAGCAGCAGTCTCGGACGGGCCATCAGGGCGCGGCCCATCGCCAGCATCTGCTGTTCGCCGCCGGAGAGCAGTCCGGCCCGCTGGTGCGCCCGGTCGGCCAGCACCGGGAACAGTTCGTGCACCCGCTCGCGCGCCTCCGCCGCCGCGCGGCGGCCCCCGCGGGCCCCCAGCGCGCCGGCGCGGAGGTTGTCGGCCACCGTCATCCGGGCGAACACCTGGCGCCCCTCGGGCACCTGCACCACCCCCGCGGCCACCACCTCGGCGGGGGTGAGGCCGTCCAGGCGCCGCCCGGCGAAGGTGATCGAGCCGGAGCCGATCGTCCCGCCGTGGAAGCGCAGGGTGCGCGAGACGGCCCGCAGCAGGGTCGTCTTGCCGGCGCCGTTGCCGCCGAGGACGGCGACCACCGCGCCCTCGGGTACGTCCACGGAGACCGCGTTCAGCGCCCGCACCGGGCCGTAGCCCACGGACACCTCCCGTACCTCCAGCGAAGCGGCCGTCATCGGCCCTCCTCTTCTTCCGTCCTGCTCACCGGTGGGCTCCACCGGGGATCACGGCGCTCACCCCAGCACCGGCCGCGGCCTCGCGTCACGGCCGGCGGCCGGATCCGGTGCCCGTGACCAGAGGTGCGCGGGCGGAGTTGTGCACCGGCACAGCGGACGCGGCGGCTCCGCCCCGGACGGGAGGGGCGTGGCGTGCGAGAGCCCGGACCACCCCAGGTGGTCCGGGCTCTCGCGCGCGGTTCGGAAGGGCCGGTTCCGGTGTCGGTCCCGGAGCCGGCCCTCCCCGGGGGCCGTCAGGTCGCCGGTGTGTCAGAGCCGTTCGTTCGCCAGCCGCTCGGCGACCCGCTCCAGCAGCGGTCCCGCCTGCGCCATGCAGACGGCCGGGTCCGGTTCGACGTCGGTGAGCGCGTACGCCGCCTCGATCCCGGCGGCCCGCAACTCGTCGTCGCCGATGGCCAGGCGTCCGCACACCGCGACCGTGCGGCGGCCCGCCCGGCGGGCCGCGGCGGCCACTCCGGCGGGGGCCTTGCCGCGCAGGGTCTGGGAGTCCAGCGAGCCCTCGCCGGTGACGACCACATCGGCGCGGTCCAGGGCGGCGTCGAAGCCCAGCACCTCCATCAGCACCTCGATGCCGGGCCGGAAGACGGCGTCCAGGGCGACCAGCGCCCCGTAGCCGACGCCGCCGGCCGCGCCCGCGCCGGGCCGCTCCGCGCACCGGGCGGCGCGCGGGCCGAGCGCCGCCTCCAGCACCCGGACGTAGTGGGCGAGCGCGGCGTCCAGGGCGGCGACGTCGTCGGCGTTCGCGCCCTTCTGCGGGCCGTAGACGGCCGCGGCGCCCGCCGGTCCGGTGAGCGGGTTGTCGACGTCGCTCGCCAGGACGATCCGGGCGTCCTTCAGCCGCGGGTCCAGGCCCGTGAGGTCCGCCGTGGCCAGCTCGCGCAGCGGGCCGCCGCCCGGGCCGACCGGTCTGCCGCGCTCGTCGAGGAAGCGGGCGCCGAGGGCGGCGAGCATGCCCGCGCCGCCGTCGGTCGTCGCCGATCCGCCGACGCCCAGGACGATGGTGCGCGCGCCCGAGTCCAGGGCGGCGAGCAGCAGTTCGCCCGTGCCGTAGGTGGTGGCCGACAGGGGGGCGAGGACGCCCGCGGGGAGTTTCTGGAGCCCCGACGCCTGGGCCATCTCCACCACGGCGGTGTCGTCCCGCAGCGCGTAGGAGGCGGTGACCGCCTTGCCGAGCGGCCCGGTGACCGCCGTCCGACGGAGCGTGAAGCCTCCGGCGACCGCCGCGGCGACGGTGCCGTCGCCGCCGTCGGCGACGGGCAGCGCCTCGACCGCCACGTCGGGGCGGGCCCGGCGGAGTCCGGCCGTGACGTGCTCGGCGACCTCCACGGCGGTGAGGGAGCCCTTGAACTTGTCCGCGGCGATCAGCACGCGGCCTGTCTCGGTGTGTGTTCCGTTCACGACGTCTCTCTTGTTCTCGAACAGGCTGTCGCGCCGACTTGACCCTACCGATCACCGGGCAGACGGGACCACGGCGCACCATGGGGTGTCCCCCGCCCCGTCCGGCGCGCCCGCACGACGAAAGACAACGAACCATCCCATAGTGAGACGATATGAGCACCGATGTGACCAGCCCCTCCTCGGGCCCCGGGCCGGAGACCGCCCGCGAGGACCCGCCGCCGGACGTCAAGGTGATCGCCATCGGCGTGGCGGCGGTGCTGGCCATGGTGGCCTGGGCGGCCCTCGGCACGGACTCCTTCTCCACGGCCTCCGACGCCGCCCTGACCTGGGTACTGGACAACTTCGGCTGGCTGTTCACCCTGGCCGCCAACCTCTTCCTGGTGCTGTGCGCGGTGCTCGCGATCAGCCGCTTCGGCCGGATCAGGCTGGGCAGGGACGCCGACGAGCCGGAGTTCGGCAATCTGGCGTGGATCGCCATGATGTTCAGCGCCGGCATGGGCATCGGCCTGATGTTCTACGGCGTCGGCGAGCCGCTGACGTACTACGTGGACCCGCCCCCCTTCGGTGACATCGAGAGCGGCAGCGGCGCCGCCGAGCGCACCGCGCTGGAGTACTCCTTCTTCCACTGGACGCTGCACCCCTGGGCGATCTACGGCGTGGCCGGCCTCGGCCTGGCGTACGCGACCTTCCGCAAGGGCCGCGGCAACCGCATCAGCTCGGTCTTCGTCCCGCTCATCGGCGAGCGCCGCGCGAACGGCTGGCCGGGCCGCCTCATCGACCTGCTGGCCGTCTTCGCGACCGTCTTCGGCACGGCCACCAGCCTGGGCCTGGGCGCCCTCCAGGTGGCCAAGGGCCTCAACCTCACCGTGGGCTGGGAGGACACCAGGGAGCTGGAGCTGCTGGTCATCGCGGTGCTGTCGGCCGCGTTCGTGCTCTCGGCCTTCTCCGGGCTGCACCGGGGCATCAAGTGGCTCAGCAACCTCAACGTCGGGCTCGCCGCGCTGTTGGCGCTCTTCGTCTTCCTGCTCGGGCCGACGGTGTTCATCCTCGACGCGATCCCGGCCGGCGTCGGCGCCTACCTCCACGACCTGGTCGTGCTCTCCTCCCGGACCGGCGCCTTCGGCAACAAGGAGTGGCTGGGCACCTGGACGATCTTCTACTGGGCCTGGTGGCTGTCGTGGGCCCCCTTCGTGGGCACCTTCATCGCCCGCATCTCCCGTGGTCGCACGATCCGCGAGTTCCTCATCGGGGTGCTGCTCGTGCCCAGCGGGGCGACGGTCGTCTGGTTCTGCGTGATGGGCGGCAGCGCCATGCGGCTGGACGCCACCGGCGAGGCCGACCTGGCCGGGGAGTTGGAGGGCGGCGTGGAGGCGGCGCTGTTCGGGCTGCTCGACGCGCTGCCGCTGGGCACGGTCACCTCGGTGATCGCGATGGTCCTGGTGATGACCTACTTCATCACCAGCGCCGACTCCGCCTCCCTGGTGATGGGCTCGCTGACCTCCGGCGGCTCCCTGCACCCGCGCAACTGGCTGGTCGTCACCTGGGGCGTGCTGATGGCGGCGGTGGCCGCCGTGCTGCTGGTGGCCGGCGGCCTGGAGTCCCTCCAGGCCGGGACGATCCTGGTGGCCCTGCCGTTCGCGCTGGTGATGATCGCGCTGTGCTGGGCGCTGACGAACGAGCTCCGCGCGGACCCCGGCGCCGGACCGCCGCGCCACCACCCGCTGTACGGGATGCGCGAGGCCGTCCGGCGGATGGTCGGCGAGGCCATGGGCGAGCAGCAGACCTCCCGCCGCCACCCGAGGCTGCGCCGGGCCGCGGAGTCGGCCACGCGCGACAGGGAGGACCCGGACCGGCCCTGACCCCCGAGGGGCCGACGGAGCGGACGGGACACGCGGCGGCGGGCCGGGGACTCCTCCCCGGCCCGCCGCCGCGCGCTCACCCCTCCTCGACCTTGGGCTCGGTCTCGATCTCTCTCAGCCGCTCGGCCGTCTCCCCCGTGCGCGCCTCCGTGCGGTGACCGCGGGCGACGTAGTCGCGCACCACCGCCTCCACCGCGTCGCGCGGATTGCCGATCCCGGCCAACACCATGACCTCGACGACCAACTCCGCGTCGAGTGCGATCTCCACCTTCGCCATGCCCGCTCCCCATCCCATCCGTCAACCAGGGTTGACACCCCCCGGCGTGTCATCTTAGGTTGACAGCATGGCCGGAACGGACGCAAGGGAAGCGGTCGACACCGCGGAGGCCGCCATGGATCGCGACCCCCGCGTGGGGCTGCGGGCGGTCGCCGCGCTGCGGCGGCTGGTGGAACGCCTGGAGGCGCTCCAGGTGGACAACGCGCGCCGGCAGGGCTGGTCCTGGGAGGAGATCGGGGCCGCCCTCGGCGTCAGCAGGCAGGCCGTGCACAAGAAGCACGCGAGGAGGTAGGCGGGGATGTTCGAGAGGTTCACCCGGCAGGCCCGCGCCGCGGTGGTGGGGGCACAGCAGGAGGCCCGGGGGCTCGGGCACGACTGGATCGGCACCGAGCACCTGCTCATCGCCCTCCTGAGGCGGCCGGACGAGCCGGGAGCGGCGACGCTGGCCCGTCTGGGCCTCGACGCGGAGTCGGCGCGGACGGCCGTGGAGCGGATGACGGGCCGCGGCGGGGACGGGGTCGGCGAGGAGGACGCGGAGGCGCTGCGGGCGCTGGGCATCGACCTGGAGGAGGTGCGGCGCCGCGCCGAGGGCGCCTTCGGCCCCGGAGCGCTGGACCGCGTCCCGGAACCGCCGGACGAGCGGCGGGGGTTGCGCTCCGTCCTGCCCTTCCGGCGCGGCGGCCGGAACCGGCGGCGCGGCCAGGGCCACATCCCGTTCACGCCGCGCGCCAAGAAGGCGCTGGAGCTGGCCCTGCGCGAGGCGCTCGCCCTGAAGGACCGTCACGTGGGCTGCGAGCACGTCGTCCTGGGCCTGCTGCGCTCCGACGACCGGTTCACCGGCGACCTGTTCGCGCGGTTGGGGGTGGACCCCAAGGCCGTGCGGTCCCGGGTCGTCGCGGACCTGCGCCGCGCGGCGTAGGGCCCCGCCGGGCCCGCTCCCGTCGTCGGGCCGCGGCCCGGCGGCGGGAGCGGAGGGCACGCGGGACGCGCGTCAGCGCGCGCCGCGCAGGTGCCTCCAGACCGCCTTGGCCGCGTTGTGGCCCGACATGCCGTGGACGCCCGGGCCCGGCCAGGTGGCCGACGAGCACAGGTAGACGGCCGGATGGGCGGTGGCGTACGGGACGCGGGCGAGCTTGGGCCGCAGCAGCGTCTGGAGCCCGCTGAAGGCGCCGCAGGCGATGTCCCCGCCGACGTAGTTGGCGTTGCGGACGGCCAACTCCGGCGGACCGGCCGTGGCGCGGGCCAGCACCAGATCGCGGAAGCCGGGCGCGAAGCGCTCGATCTGCCGCTCGATCGCCTCGGTGGCGTCCCCGCTCCAGCCGCGCGGCACGTGGCCGTACGCCCAGAAGACGTGCTTGCCCTCCGGGGCCCGGGAGGGGTCCAGCAGGGTGGGCTGGGCGGTGATCAGGAACGGGGTCTCCGGCCGCTCGCCCCCGATGGCGGCGCGCAGCGCGGCGGCGACCTCGCGGCTGGACGGGCCGATGTGGACGGTCCCGGCCCGGCGGGCCTCCTCGGAGGTCCACGGGACGGGACCGTCCAGAGCGTAGTCGATCTTGAAGACGCCGGCGCCGTACCGGAAGCGGCGGTAGGCGTCGCCCAGCCCGGCGATCCGCGCCAGCGCGGTGGGCGAGGTGTCGAAGACGTAGGCGCGCGCGGGCGGCAGCTCGTCCAGCCGCCTGACCTCGACCCCGGTGTGGACCTCGCCCCCCAGGTCGCGCAGGTACGCGGCGAGCGCGTCGGAGATCGACTGCGAGCCGCCGCGCGGCATCGGCCAGCCGACCTCGTGCGCGGCCAGCGCGAAGACCAGGGCGATGCCGCCGGTGGCCACCGAGGTGGGCGCCCCGATGGCGTGGGCGGCCAGGCCGAACAGCAGCGCGCGGGCCGTGTCCTCGCGGAAGCGGCGCGTCAGCCAGTCCACGGGCTGGAGCCCCAGCAGCCCGAAGCGGGCCAGGGTGACCGGGTCGCGGGGCAGCCCGTCCCACGGCACCTTGAAGAAGTCCGGGACGAGGGTGTGCCAGCGCCCCAGGAACGGCGCCATCAGCCGCCGGTACGTCCCCGCGTCGCGCGGCCCGAACGAGGCGGCCGTCTCGGCCGGCGAGCGGGAGAGCACCCCGGCCGTGCCGTCGGGGAAGGGGTGGGCCAGGGGCAGCTCGGGGTGGAGCCACTCCAGTCCGTACCGGTCGAGCGGCATGGCGGAGAAGGCGGGCGAGCCGATGCCCAGGGGGTGGACGGCCGAGCAGGGGTCGTGCCGGAAGCCGGGGAGGGTCAGCTCCTCGGTGCGCGCTCCTCCCCCGACGGTGTCCATCGCCTCGAACAGCTCCACGGAGAAGCCGCGTCTGGCCAGTTCGACCGCGGCGGTCAGCCCGTTCGGCCCGGCCCCCACCACGACGGCGTCACGCATCGACGGCACCTTCGGCTCTCCCCTCACCCTCGAGGTCGGCTGGCGGAAGCCAGTAGGGAGAGGATACGACGCACCGTCAGCTCGTCCCGCGCCGCCGTGAAGGGCAGGGCGTTGCCGCCGGCGAGGCGGAACGGCTCGCCCGTCAGCGTGGCGTGGCCGCCGCCCGCCTCGGCGACCAGCAGCAGGCCGGCGGCGTGGTCCCAGGCGTTCTCCCAGGAGAAGGCCACCGCGTCGAGCGCGCCGCGCGCCACGTTCAGGTACTCCAGGCCCGCCGAGCCGCACGGCCGCGGCGCGACCCCCTCGGTGTCCAGGCCGAGCAGGGCCCGCTTCTGCTCGTCGGTGGTGAAGTCGGGGTGGGAGCAGGCGACCTCCAGCTCCGCGCCCGGCTCGGGACCGCCGGAGCGCAGACGCTCGCCGTTCAGGTACGCCCCCTCGCCGCGCCGGGCGACGGCCAGCTCCTCACGGGCGGGGGCGTACGTCCAGGAGGCCAGCAGCTCGCCGCCGTGGGCGAGGGCCACCAGGGTGCAGAAGCCCGGGTCGCCGTGGACGAACTGCCGGGTGCCGTCCACCGGGTCCACGATCCACACCGGGGCGTCCCCGCGCAACGCCTGGTACGTCGCCGGGTTGGCGTGCACCGCCTCCTCGCCGACCACGACCGAGCCGGGCAGCAGCGCGGTCAGGTCGGCGGTCAGCCGCTCCTCGGTGCGGTGGTCGGCGACGGTGACCAGGTCGTGCGGACCGCTCTTCTGGACCACCTCGTCCATGGCCAGTTGCCGCCAGCGGGGCAGGATCTCCTCCTGCGCCGCCTTGCGGATCGCCTCCTCGACTGCCGTCACCAACGCGTCATTGATCATCTCTCCATGGAAACACGTCGCCCGGCGTTCCCGCCGGACGGCGGATGGCCCCGAGGTGAACGAGGCGTTCCGCCAGGGGCCGGGGCGGCTCAGCGGCCGACCGCGTACCCCTGCATCCCGCGGGGGTTGGCCGCCGCCGAGAGCACGCCCGTCTCCGGGTCGCGGGCGACCGCGCACAGCCGTCCCTCCGACCAGGGGTCCGCGACGGTCACCGCGTGCCCGCGGCGGCGCAGTTCGCCGATCACCTCCTCGCCGGCGCGGGACTCGACGGTGACGGCGCCGGGCCGCATGGCGCGCGGGTGGAAGGAGCCGGGGACGTGCTCGTGGTGCCAGTTGGGCGCGTCGACGGCGCCCTGGAGGTCGAGCCCGCCGCGGACGGGGGCGCGCAGGGCGACGGCGAGGAAGAAGTGGGTCTGCCACTGGTCCTGCTGGTCGCCGCCGGGGGTGCCGAAGGCCAGTACCGGTTCCCCGTCGCGCAGTGCGAGCGAGGGGGTGAGGGTGGTGCGCGGGCGGCGGCCGGGGGTGAGGGTGTTCGGCAGCCCCGGCTCCAGCCAGGCCATCTGCAGCCGGGTGCCGAGCGGGAAGCCGAGGGAGGGGACGACCGGGTTGGACTGGAGCCAGCCGCCGCTGGGCGTGGCGCTGACCATGTTCCCCCAGCGGTCCACGACGTCCAGGTGGCAGGTGTCGCCCACCGTCGCGCCGTCGCGGGCCACGGTGGGCTCGCCCGCGCCGGCCGCCGGGGCGTCCGTCGCCCGCTCGGCGGCGGACAGGGCCCGCGAGCCCAGCCGGGGGACGCGCCCGCCGGGGGCGCCGGGGCGCAGTTCGTGGGAGGCCGTCGCGCCGACGAGCAGCCGACGGGCGGCGGTGTAGGCGTCGGAGAGCAGGTCGTCCAGCGGGACGTTCTCCGCGCCGTCCGCGTCGCCGTACCACGCCTCGCGGTCGGCGAAGGCGAGTTTGCTCGCCTCGATCAGGGTGTGGACGTACTCCCCCGTGCCGTACGCCGGTCCGTGGTCGGGCAGGCCCTCGAGGAGGGCGAGCTGCTGGAGCAGGACGGGGCCCTGGGACCAGGGCCCCGCCTTGCAGACCGTCCAGCCGTGCCAGTCGTACGTGACCGGCTCCTCGTACGTCGCCGACCAGGCGGCGATGTCGTCGCCGGTGAGGGTGCCGGCGTGGCGCTCGCCGGAGGTGTCCAGGGCGGGGCGGGCGGCGAAGTCGGCGAGGGCCTCGGCTGTGAAGCCCTCCCGCCACACCCGCCGGGCGGCCTCGATGCGCCGCTCCCGGCCGGGACCGGCGGCCTCCGCCTCGGCCAGCAGGCGCCGCCAGCAGGCGGCGAGCGCGGGGTTGCGGAGGAGGGCGCCGGGTGCGGGGGGCCGTCCGCCGGGCAGGTAGAGCTCGGCGGAGGTCGTCCACTCGGTCTCGAACAGCTCCCGCACCCGCTCCACCGTGGCCCCGATCCGCTCGACGGCCGGATGGCCGCGCTCGGCGTACCCGATGGCGTACCGCAGGACGTCCCGCGGCTCCTTGGTGCCGTGGTCGCGCAGCAGCGTCATCCAGGCGTCGAACGCGCCGGGCACGGCGGCGGCCAGGGGGCCGGTGCCGGGGACCAGGTCCAGACCGAGCGAGGTGTAGTGCTCCACGGTCGCGCCGCGCGGCGCGGGCCCCTGTCCGCACAGCACCCGCACCGGCCCGCCGGCGGGCGCCAGGAGGATCGGCACCTCCCCGGCGGGCCCGTTGAGGTGCGGCTCGACGACGTGGAGGACGAAGCCGGCCGCGACGGCGGCGTCGAAGGCGTTGCCGCCGTCCTCCAGGACGGCCATGGCGGAGGCGGAGGCCAGCCAGTGGGTGCTGGAGACCATGCCGAACGTGCCCTGGAGGGTGGGTCGGGTGGTGAACGTCATCGGCGGGGCTCCCGGTGGCTGCGGGGTCACGGATCGGGACGCAGTGTGCCGGCGTCGCCGTGCCGTGGAAACGCCGTGGAAACGCCGCGGAAGCGCGGCGGATGTGGGGCGGGGGTGCGGCGGAGGTGCGGCGGGAACGCCGCGGGAACACGGTCGAGGCCGGGCCGTCCGGCTGCGTAGGCTCGGAGGCATGAGCACGGACGGGACGGACGCGGCGAACGGCCGGAAACCCCTGGTGGCGATCCTCAGCGGGGCGGGGATCTCCACCGACTCCGGAATCCCCGACTACCGGGGCCCCGACGGGGTGTGGCGCAAGGACCCCGACGCCGAGAAGCTCGTCACCTACGCGTACTACATGTCCGACCCGGAGATCCGCCGCCGGTCCTGGCAGATGCGGCTGAACGGCCCGGCGCTGCGGGCGAGGCCCAACGCCGCGCACGAGGCGGTGGTGCGGCTGGAGCGGTCCGGGGTGCCGGTGCGGGTGATCACGCAGAACGTGGACGGGCTGCACCAGATGGCCGGGATGCCCGACCGCAAGGTGCTGGAGCTGCACGGCACCGCGCGGGCCGTGGTGTGCACCGGGTGCCACGCCCGCTCGGAGATGGCCAAGGCGCTGGAGCGGGTGCGGGCGGGGGTCCCGGACCCGGCGTGCGACCGGTGCGGGGGCATCCTGAAGTCGGCCACCGTGATGTTCGGGGAGGCGCTGGACCCGATGGTGCTGGCGGAGGCGGTGGCCATCGCCAAGGCGTGCGAGGTGTTCATCGCGGTCGGCACCAGCCTCCAGGTCCAGCCCGCCGCCTCGCTCGCCGGGATCGCGGCCGAGCACGGCGCGCGCCTGGTGATCGTCAACGCCGAGCCCACCCCGTACGACCCGCTCGCCGAGCGGGTGATCCGCGAGCCGATCGGGCGGGCGCTGCCCGCGCTGCTGGAGGAGCTGGCGGAGGGGTGACGTCCGGCCCGGCGGGACGGCGCGGGGTCAGTACGGCCGGTCGCAGGTGCCGCGCGGCAGGAAGTGTCCGTGTCCGGCGCGTCCGACGTACTCGCCGCGGTCGACGACCACCTCGCCGCGCACCAGGACGGTCTCGACCCGGCCGGTGACGCGCATGCCCTCGTAGGCGGAGTAGTCGACGTTCATGTGGTGGCCGGCGGCCGAGAGGGTGTGCTCGGCGGTCGGGTCGTAGACCACCACGTCGGCGTCCGTGCCGGGGGCGAGGCTCCCCTTCCGCCCGGCCAGGCCGAACATCCGCGCCGGGGCCGCGCAGGCGAGTTCGATCCAGCGGCGGCGGGAGATGCGCCCGGCCACCACGCCCTGGTGGAGCAGGTCCATCCGGTGTTCGATGCCCGGCAGCCCGCTGGGGATGCGGGTGAAGTCGCCGTGGCCCTGCTCCTTCTGCCCGGCGAAGTCGAACGGGCAGTGGTCGGTGGAGACCACCTGGAGGTCGTCGGTGCGCAGCGCCCGCCACAGGGCGTCCTGGTGGCCCTCCCCGCGGGGGCGCAGCGGGGTGGTGCAGACGTACTTGGCGCCCTCGAAGCCGGGCCGGGCGAGTTCCTCGGCGGAGAGGAAGAGGTACTGCGGGCAGGTCTCGCCGTAGACCGGCAGTCCCAGGTCGCGGGCCGCCGTCAGCTCCTCCACGGCCTGCCGTGCCGAGACGTGCAGCACGTACAGCGGCGCCCCGGCGACGCGGGCGAGCTGGACCGCGCGGTGGACGGCCTCGGCCTCCAGCAGGGGGTGGCGCACCTCGGCGTGGCGGCGGGGCTCGGTGCGGCCCCCGGCGAGGGCCTGGGCGGCGAGGACGTCGATGGCGACGCCGTTCTCGGCGTGCACCATGACCAGGGCGCCGTTGTCGGCGGAGCGTTGCAGGGCGCGCAGGATCCGCCCGTCGTCGCTGTAGTAGGCGCCCGGGTACGTCATGTACATCCGGAAGGAGGTGATGCCCTCCTCCACCAGCAGGTCCATCTCCTTCAGCGTGTCCTCGGTCACGTCGGAGAGGATCATGTGGAAGGCGTAGTCGACGGCGCACTGCCCGTCGGCCTTGGTGTGCCACAGGTCCAGCCCCTCGCGCAGCGTGCGGCCGCGGCTCTGGACGGCGAAGTCGACGACGGTGGTGGTGCCGCCCCAGGCCGCCGCGCGGGTGCCGGTGGCGAAGGTGTCGGCGGAGAAGGTGCCGTCGAAGGGGAAGTCCAGGTGGGTGTGGACGTCGACGCCGCCCGGGACGACGTAGCGGCCGGCGGCGTCGATGACGCGGTCCGCCGTCCAGCCCTTCGCGCAGGCGCTGCCGTGCGCGGCCAAGGCGGCGATCCGCGGTCCCTCGACCAGGACGTCGGCGTACAGCTCCTCGGCGGCGGTGACGACGAGTCCGCCGCGGACGACCGTACGGCTCATGCGCCCAACTCCTCCGGGCCGCGCCGTGGCGGCCCCGAGTGCGACCGTAAGCCCGCTCACCCGCCGCGGCAACCGCGGCCCGGCGCCCCTCCCGTCCGCCTGTGTCATGCACCGGACGGAAACGCACGCGCGCCGCTACGCTTCCGCCCCATGGACGACAACCTGCGCGAGATCGTGCTGGGCGTGCTCGCGGCCGGCGTGACCACGTCGCTCGGCTGGTTCGGCCGCACCTACCTGTGGCGCCGCCGACTCCACCGCACACAGCGCTTCTTCGGACTGCCGTCCCACTCCGAGTGCCTGCTGGTGGTCGGCCGCAAGGCCAGTGCCGGAGAGGGCGCGGTGTCCCGCGACGACGTCTTCGCGCTGCTGGAGCTGTCCGCGCTGATCAAGGACTGCGGCGCGCACGCGCAGGTGCTCTCCCACGACACCGTCCGGCAGGGCTTCGGCGAGCGCACCGAGTTCTGCATCGGCGGCCCCGCCTCGAACCGCCGTGCCGCGGCCCACCTCCACTCGCTGCTGCCGGGGGTCCAGGTGAACACCGACGCCGAACCGGGCCCGGACCAGGCGTCGTTCACCATCGGCGGCGAGCGCCACCGCATGGAGAAGGGGTCGGTGGAGCACGTCCTCCTGGCCCGGCTCACCGCGGGCGAGGGCGCCCACCCGGTCTTCCTCGCCTGCGGCCAGCGGGCCGTCGCCAACCAGGCCGCCGCCCGCTACCTCGCCCGCCACCACGCCAGGCTGGCCCGCAAGTACGGGGTGAACGGCACCTTCTGCCTGTTGCTGAGGGTCGTCAACTCCCAGGCGTACGGGCCCGACGTCGTCGAACTGGTCGCGGACGTCACCCAGGCCGCCACCAGCCCGCCCGCCTCGCCGCCGGCCTCCGGCGGCGGGAGGCGCCGCGCCCGGAGCTGACGGGGAGCCGGAACCGGCGCGGCCCCGTCGAACCCCGGAGATCGCGGGGGCGGACACACCGACGCGCCGGTGACGTCGCCGGCGGCGCCCCCCAGGGCGGAATCCCGCCTTCTACTCTGTTGACCCAGGTACTGACCCAGGTGCGAAGACCACTCCCCGTACCCGGTGCAGGCGGCAGCACGGAGAGGAGTCCCGTATGGGCGACAGCAGGCCGGTCTACCAGCGGATAGCCGACGACCTGCGCCGGCAGATCGACGAGGGCGTCCTGGCCGTGGGGGACCGGATCCCGTCGCGCTCCGAGCTGAAGCGCACCTACGCCGCCAGCGACCAGACCGTGGACCGGGCGGTGCGCGTGCTCAAGGCCGCGGGCTACGCGGAGGGGCAGTTCGGACGCGGGGTGTTCGTCACCGACCGCCGCCCCCTCGGGAGCCTGCTGCGCACCTCGGACACCGCGGACTCCCCGTTCGCCGCCCGGATCAGCACCGGCGCCGCCACGACGTCGCTGTTGTGGGAGGCCACCTCCGCCACCACGACCGCCCCGCCCCGGATCGCCGAGCGGCTGGGGATCGCCGCGGGGGACCGCGTGATGTGCACCCGGTACGAGTACCTCGCCGACCGGCGACCGCTCCAGCTCGCCACGAGCTGGGAGCCCCTGGCGCTCACCGAGGGCACCGAGGTGGTCTTCCCCGAGCGCGGCCCGTACGCCCGGCGCGGGGTGCGCGAGCGGTTCGCGGCCATCGGGGTGCGGGTGGTGGGGGCCACCGAGCTGGTGGGCTCGCGCCCGGCCACCACGGCGGAGTCGGAGGCCCTGGGCTGTTCGCCGGGGCAGTGCGTGACGGTCGTCGAGCGCACCCACCACGCGGCGGACGGTCGGGCCGTGGAGACCTCCGACATCGTGGTGCGCGCGGACCGCTGGCGGCTGGAGTACCGGATCGCCTTCGCCGACTGACCCCGACCGGGGTCCCCGCCACGCCCCCGCTACGCCTCGGACGCCTCCGCGTACATCTGCGACAGCTCCGGCGTGCCGCTGAGCGCCCACTCGCGGCCCGCCTCCACCACGTCGAGTTCCCGACCGGAGGCGAGCCGCACCACCGGACGGCCGCTGGGCCACACCTGCCACCGGGCCCCCGGCACCGTGCGGACGACGACCGTGCCCAGGTACAGGCCCGCGTCGTTGCCCAGCCAGGGCAGCACCTCGGGATCGTCCCGCCACAGCGGCAGGAGCTGGTCGAGGGCGGTGAGGGACTCGACCGTGTCGTCCAGTTCGATCCCCGCCGACTCGGCCTGTGCGCGCAGCAGTTCGCACTCGGAGAGCAACTGCGCCACTCCCTCGGCGTCGTGGGAGACCTCTCCCACCACCGCCACGCCGCGGGACGGGCCGTACCGCTTGCGCCAGTTGTCCAGGAAGGGGATGTTCATATGCCTCAGGGTGTCACCACGGACGCGATGAACACCACAGGCACGCGGAGGACCGTGCGACCCGCCGCCTCTTCCGCCGTCGGGCGCCACACGGCCCCCACACCTCACACGCCCCGCTCACACGCCGGGCTCACGGGTCCGGCTCACACGTCGAGGTCGACGACGACCGGGGCGTGGTCCGAGGCGCCCTTGCCCTTGCGCTCCTCGCGGTCGACGTAGGCGTCCTTCACCGCCGCCTCGAAGGCCGGGTTGCCGTAGACCAGATCGATGCGCATGCCCTTGTTCTTGGGGAAGCAGAGCTGGCGGTAGTCCCAGTAGGTGTAGGGGCGGTCGTACTTCAGCGGGCGCGGCACGATGTCGGACAGGCCCGCCTCGCGCAGGTCGGCCAGCGCCTGCCGCTCGGCCGGGGTGACGTGGGTGGCGCCCTCGAAGACGGCCGGGTCGTAGACGTCCGCGTCCGTCGGAGCCACGTTGTAGTCGCCGAGGACGGCGAAGGGCCGCTCCCCCGTCTCCCGCTCGACCAGCTCCCGCAGGGCGGCGAACCACCGGAGCTTGTACTCGTAGTGGGGGTGGCCCACCTCGCGCCCGTTGGGCACGTACACCGACCACAGGCGCACCCCGCCGCAGGTCGCGCCGACCGCGCGGGGCTCCTGGACGCCCTCGTACTCCGGCCCGCCCGGCAGGCCCACGACCGCCTCCTCCAGACCGACCCGGGAGACGATCGCCACGCCGTTCCAGCGCCCCGTGGCGTTGACCGCCGCCTCGTAGCCGAGCTCGCGCAGCGGCTCGGCCGGGAACGCCTCCGCCGTGCACTTCAGTTCCTGGAGGCACACCACGTCCGTGCCGGTGCTCTCCAGCCAGGCCAGCAGCCGCGGCAGCCGGGAGGTGATCGAGTTGACGTTCCAGGTGGCGATGCGCATGGCAGCGAATCTACCGCCCGGCACCGACAGACCGGAGGCCGGTCGCGGCGGCCGGGCGGTTCGCGACGAGCGCCGGTCGGGTGTCGCTCAGAGCGTGGTGCTCTCTCCGGGCGCCAGCCGCACGTGCTCCGCGCCGCCGATGCCGGGGCCGTTCGGGCCGAGCATCCGCCCGTAGATCGCGTGCCCGAAGGGCGACAGCAGCCCGTCGTGGACGTCGTACGCCACCTTCGGGGCCACCT
Organism: Streptomyces macrosporus; assembly: GCF_039533145.1. Classification (NCBI taxonomy): domain Bacteria; kingdom Bacillati; phylum Actinomycetota; class Actinomycetes; order Kitasatosporales; family Streptomycetaceae; genus Streptomyces; species Streptomyces macrosporus. Next base: position 369,582 of record NZ_BAAASZ010000026.1, on the reverse strand, counting down.
CGCGGACGTAGTCGACGACCTCGGAGACCTTGCTCCAGGGGGCGTGCACCGGCAGCAGCAACGTGTCCACCGGGCGGTTCGGCACGGTCAGGGCGTCACCGGGGTGGAAGACCGCGCCGCCGGGGCCGTCGGCGTAGGTGACGGCGTAGCCCACGTTGGTGATGCGCGGGATGTCCGGATGGATGACGGCGTGGAGTTCGCCGTGCACCTCCACCTCGAAGCCCGCGGCGGTGAAGGTGTCGCCGTTCCCGACGGTGTGGACGCGTCCGGGGAAGGCGGCGGAGAGCCGCTCGGCGACGCTGCGCAGGGTCCAGATCTCCGCGCCCGGGTTCGCCTCCAGCGCGGCGCGCAGCCTGCCCTCGTCGAAGTGGTCGGGGTGCTCGTGGGTGACGAGGACGGCGTCGGCGCCGACCGCGGCGTCCTCCTCGCTGAAGCCTCCCGGGTCGATGACGAGCGTGCGTCCGTCGCGGTGCAGGGCGACACAGGAGTGGCCCTTCTTCGTGAGCTCCATGGGGGTCATTGTGCTCCCCGGGGCGCCGGACGGTGATCGACCGGCCCCGTCGGGGGCGGGGCGTCCGCCCGGTCCGGGCCCGGCACACGATCGGGGGAGGGAGCCGCCGATCGGGTCGGCTCCCACTGGCGTAGCACGGAGCGCGCCGGGAAGTGCCCTGTGCCAATACTGCGTTCATGGCGGATCGAGAGCGACGCGAGCGGACGGAGAGCGGCGTCGGGACACGTGTGCGCGGCCCGGAGGAGGCGGCGGAGCGTGCCCGTGAGCGGCTCGCCGGCCTGATCGGCCACACCACGGAGGGTGTGTCGGCCGTGTGCCGGGCCGAGGAGGGCTGGCACGTGTGCGTCGACGTCCTGGAGGTGCCCCGCATCCCCGACACCACCAGCCTGCTGGCCACCTACGAGGTGGAGATCGACCACCACGGCGAACTCCTTCGGTACCGCAGGGTCCGCCGTTACCGGCGCGGCGCCGCGGACGAGTGATCCCACGGCGCCGGCATCGCCCCGGAGAGGACTTCCCCCCATGCCCACCACCAGAACCTACAGCGACGACGTCGTCTGCGTTCCCCGCGCGGGGAACCTCTACGACGTCCTCGACCTCATCCTCGACCGCGGAATGGTGATCGACGTCTTCCTGCGGGTCTCGCTCGTCGGCATCGAGATCCTCAAGGTCGACGCCCGGATCGTGGTGGCGAGCGTGGACACCTACCTCCGCTTCGCCGAGGCGTGCAACCGCCTGGACCTGGAGTACGACCGGTCCAGGACCGTCCCCGAGATGTTCGCCGGCGGTGGGGGCGGCGCGGCCGGCCTCACCGGCAGGGCGGCGGCCAAGAAGACCGCGAAGGCCCTGGGCGGCGCGGTGAAGAGGGCCGTCACCGGCGAGGGCGAGGAGGACGAGGAGGACGAGGAGCGCGAGGAGGAGCGGGAGGAGCGGGAGGAGCGGCGCCCGCGGCGGGAGGCCCGCCCGCGGCGGCGGACCGGCGGGTCGGAGCGGGGTGAGTCGTGACCGTCCCCGGTGTCTACGTCTACGGCGTCGTCCGCTCCGACCATCCGGAGCCGACCGGCCGGCCCGGAGTCGGGTCGCCTCCCCGCCCGGTGCGCACGCTGCGGACCTCCGGGCTGGCCGCCGTGGTCAGCGACGCGCCCGAGGGGCTGCGGGCCCGGCGACGCGACCTGATGGCGCACCAGAACCTGCTGCTGACCCTGGCGGCGGACGGTCCGGTGCTGCCGATGCGCTTCGGTGTGGTCGCCCCCGACGAGGACTCCCTGGCGCGCCGACTGGAGCCGCCGGAGAGCCGTCTGGCCGCGCTGGAGCGCCTGGAGGGCCGGGTCGAGATGAACCTCAAGGCGATGCCCGCCGAGGACGCGCTGGAGGAGCTGGTCCGGGAGGACGCGAGGGTGCGGAGGCTGCGGGAGGCGGCGCGGCGGGCCCCCGGGTACGAGGCGAGCGTCCGCCTGGGCGAGGCCGTCGCCGCGGGGCTGGACCGCAGGGCCCGCGAGGCGGCGCGGCGGGTGGTGGACGACCTGTCCGCGCTGGCCGACGCCACGGCACACGGCTCGCGGACGCCGGGCTGCGTGGCGAACGTGTCGTTCCTGGTCCCGCGCGTGCGGCTGGGGCGCTTCGCCGACGCCGTGGAGGAGCTGGCCGTGCGGCACCGCCACCGCGTCGTGCTGCGGCCGACCGGGCCGCTCCCCTGCTACAGCTTCGTCGACGACGCCACCGCGCCCCGTCCCGTCCGGGTCGAGGCGTGAGGGGCCGGCGATGGGGCTGTTCACCGAGATCCTGCTCCTCCCCCTGGCGCCGGTCCGGGGCGTGGTGTGGCTGGCCGACCGCGTCGCCGACGTCGCGGAACGGGAACTGTGCGATCCCGCCGCCCTGCGCCTGCGGCTCGCGGAGCTCAACGAGGCCCTGGAAGCCGGGGAGATCGACGAGGAGGAATTCGAACGAGAGGAGGAACGGCTGCTGGACCTGCTCGAACAGCGCCCCCGCCCCGCGTGAGCGCTCGCGACGGCCCGAACCATCTGACGCGAAGGCACATCGATGAACGACCCCAAGAAGACCACCCTTGCGGCCGCCGTCGTCGGCGGATACATCCTGGGCAGGACCAAGAAGGGCAAGCTCGCCCTCCTCCTCGCCTCGATCATCGCGGGACGCAAGATCCCCCTGAACCCCCAGGACCTGATCACCCAGGGCGTGCGGAAAATCGCCGACACCCCTCAGTTCCGGGAATTGACCGAACAGGTGCGCGACGAGTTGGTGCAGTCCGGACGCTCGGCCGCCCGCGCCGCCGCGGACCGCACGATGAGCTCCTACGCGGACGCCCTCCACCGACGGACCGAGGAGCTGCGGCGCCGGAGAGGCGGCGGTCGGCCGGAGCCGGAGGGCGGCGAGGCGGAACACGAGGAACCGGAGGGCAAGGAACCAGAACGCGAGGAACCGGAGGGCAAGGAACCGGAACGCGAGGAGCCGGAAGGCGAGGAACCGGAGCGCGAGGAGGGGGAGCACCGCTCCCGGCAGCGCCGGACGGAACGGAGAGCGGCGCACAGGCCGCACCACACCACGCCCGCCGACCGGCGGGACTCCCCGTCCGATCGGACGGCGGAGAAGTCGTCCCACCGCACCGGTCACCGGAGGTAGCGAGCCATGGCCGACAACACCCAGGACACCGCACAGGACGGGTCCGGCTTCGACCGGCTCAAGGAAGAACTGGGGGACTTCCTCCACGCCCAGGCCCGGCACTGGGTCGGCTCCGTCGGCGACCGGCTCGGCCACCTGACCGACCGGATCCACGACGGCGACGGCGGGGGCGTGCTCTCGATCGGACGGCGCGTCCTCGGCGGCGAGTCCCCCGTCAAGGCCATCGTCAGCGAGAAGGCCAAGGGCCTCAAGGACAAGGTCGTGGGAGGCGTCAAGGGGGTCTTCGGCGGCGGGGGCGGCGAGGGAGGAGGGAAGGCCGGAAGCATCAAGGTGACCAACATCATCGAGACGGTCGACATCGGACTCCCCCGCCGCACGGTGTACGACGCCTGGACCCAACTGGAGGAGTTCAACACCTTCACCAAGGGCGTCCAGAGCGTCTCCATGTCCGACGAGGTCGAGTCCGACTGGCGGGTGAAGATCGCCTTCTCCAACCGGAGTTGGAAGGCCACGATCCAGGAGCAGATCCCCGACGAGCGGATCGTGTGGGACTCCGAGGGCCCCAAGGGGACCACGCGCGGCGCCGTCAGCTTCCACGAACTGACGCCGAACCTCACCCGGGTGGTCGTGGTCGTCGAGTACTACCCGTCCGGGTTCTTCGAGAAGACCGGCAACCTGTGGCGCGCGCAGGGGCGCCGGCTCCGGCTCGACCTCAAGCACTTCCAGCGCCACGTCACGCTCACCGGCAAGGAGGAGCTGGGCGAGGGCTGGCGCGGCGAGATTCGGGACGGCGAGGTCGTCCTCAGCCACGAGGACGCCGTGGAGCGGGAGCGGCGGGAGAGCGGCGAGGGCCGGGAGAAGCCGCGTCGCGGCGAGGAACGCGGCGAGGAAGAGGAGGAGGAGCCGCGTCGCGGCGAGGAACGCGGCGAGGAAGAGGAGGAGGAGCCGCGTCGCGGCGAGGAGGAGGGCGAAGAGGAAGAGGAAGAGGAGGAGTACGACGACGAGGAGGACGAGTACGACGACGAAGAGGATGAAGGCGACGAAGAGGACTACGACGAGGAAGAGGAGGACGAGGACGAAGGACGGCGAAGCCGATGACGTACACCTCGGCGGAGCCGGCCCTCCCCCACGACGGGACTCCCACGGGCCCGCCCTCCGGGAGCCTCGCCGATCTCCTCGAACGCGTCCTCGACAAGGGCATCGTCATCGCCGGCGACATCAAGATCGACCTCCTCGACATCGAACTCCTGACCATCCGGCTGCGCCTGTTCGTGGCATCGGTCGACACCGCGCGGAAAGCGGGCATCGACTGGTGGGAGACCGACCCCGCGCTGTCCACCCGCGCCGCGCACAACGCCCTCGCCGACGAGAACGAGCGGCTGCGGCGGCGCCTGGCCGAGCTGGAACCGAAGGCGGCCGACGCATGACCGACACCGCTCTCCCCGACACCACCGTCCACCCCACCCCCGTCCCTGCCACCCCTCCCGACACCACCACTCTGACCTGCGTCTTCGCGGTCTGCCGCGCCGGCCGCGCGGAGGCCCCGGCGGGCGTGTCCGGACACACGGAGGGAGGTGCCCTGCGCACGCTTCCCGCGGGGCGCCTCACCGCCGTCGTGCAGCACGTCCCGGCCGTCGGCTTCTCCCAGGAGGCCCTCCGGGAGCGGCTGGCCGACCGGCGAACCCTCGAGGAGTGCGCGCGGGCCCACCACGAGGTGGTCTCGGCCGTGGCGGCCGTCGCGGACACCGTGCCCCTGCCCCTGGCCACGCTCTACCTCGACGACGACCGCGCCCGCTCCGCCCTCGTCGGCAACGAGCGGCGGTTCCTCGACGTCCTCGACCGGATCACCGGCCGTCTCGAATGGGGCGTGAAGGTCTACACCGTCGCCCCGCGGACCCGGCCGGAGCGGTCCGGCCCGCCGCCCGCCGCGTCCCCCGGCCCCGGCGCGGGCCGGGCGTACCTGGAGCGGCTCCGGAACCGCCGGCAGGAGCGGGACCGGTTCCACGACGCGGCACTGCGCACGGCCGAGCGCGTGGACGCGGCCGCGCGCGCCGTCGCCGTCGCCGCCCGGCGGCTGCGCGCGCACGGCCCGGAGGCGACCGGGAAGCACCGGTCGCAGGTGCTGAACGCGGCCTATCTGGTCCCGGTCGGCCAGGAGCGGCGGCTGCGGGAGGCCCTGGCCCCGTATCAGGGGACACCGGGCGTCGAACTGGAACTGTCGGGGCCGTGGGTCCCCTACTCCTTCACCGACGGGAGCGCCCTCGCATGACCGCCCTGTCCGCCGCCCCCTGGGGCGACGTCCCCGCCGAGGCCCTCGGCCCGATCGGCGTCCCGCTCGTGGACCTGCTGGACCGGGTCCTGGCCACCGGCGTCGTCGTCAGCGGGGACGTGGTGATCGCCATCGCGGAGGTGCCGCTGGTGCGGCTCTCCCTGCACGCGCTGCTCTCCACCGTCAACGAGAGGGTGCCGGCCCCGTGGACCGACAGCGGGCCGCTGTGACGGTCGGGAACCGCCTCGACGTCGACGGCGAGACCGTCGGCCGCGACCTCGTCGCCCTGGTCCTCACGATCGTCGAGCTGCTGCGGCAGCTCATGGAGCGGCAGGCCGTCCGGCAGGTCGAGAGCGGCACGCTCGACGACGACCAGGTGGAGCGGATCGGGACCACGCTCATGCTCCTGGAGCAACGGATGGACGAGCTGTGCGAGCACTTCGGCCTCGGCCCCGAGGACCTCAACCTCGACCTCGGCCCCCTGGGCACGCTGCTGCCCCGCGACTGAGCGCCGCCGACGGGCGGTCGCGGGCCTAGTCCCTGGGGGTGGTCTCCTCCCGGATGACGCGCCGGGCGACCTCGAAGGCGGCGTTCGCGGCGGGCACCCCGCAGTAGACGGCCGTGTGGAGCAGCACCTCCTTGATCTCCTCGGGGGTGAGCCCGTTGCGCAGCGCCGCGCGGGTGTGGGCGGCCAGGTCGTCCAGGTGGCCGCGGGCGGTGAGGGCGGTGAGGGTGACCACCGAGCGGGTGCGGCGGTCGATGCCGGTGCGGGCCCACACCTCGCCCCAGGCGTAGCGGGTGAGGAAGTCCTGGAAGTCGCCGGTGAAGGCGTCGGTCTCCGCCAGGACCCGGTCCACGTGGGCGTCGCCGAGCACGTCGCGGCGGATGCCCATGCCGGTGTCGTACGACGGGCCGGGGTCGGTCGGGCGGGGCTCGCCGGCCGTCAGGGCCGCGACGGCGACGCCCTGGGGCGGCTCCTCCCGGTCGGCGGGGGCGGGGTCCGCGGCCGTGTCCGCCCGGCTCACGGTCACGGTGTCCGGGGGCGGCGGGGCGTAGGCGGCGGGGGCGACGGCCGAGGTGTCCTGCCGTCCGGGGGGCAGCGCGGCGGAGAGGTGGGAGACCAGCAGCTCGGTGACCTCGGCGGGCCGCTCCACCGGCGCCAGGTGGCAGGCGTCGGGGACGAGCGCGAGCCGGGCGTCGGGAATCCCGGCCACCAGGGCGCGGGCGTCGGCCGGCGGGGTGACCCGGTCCTCGGCCCCGGCGACGACCAGGGTGGGCACGCCGATCCGGCCCAGCTCCTGACGGACGTCGAAGGAGACCAGCGCCTCGCAGGCGGCTATGTAGCAGCCGGGGTCGGTGGTGCGGACCATCTGGACGGCCCAGTCGACGATGGCGGGCTGCGCGGCGGCGAAGGCGGGCGTGAACCAGCGCTCGGGGGTGGAGCGGGCGATGGGGTCCAGGCCGTTGGTCCGGACGACGACGCCGCGCTGCCGCCAGGAGTCGGGGGTGCCGTACCGGGGCGCGGAGGAGATCAGCGCGAGGGAGACCGGCTTGCGGGAAGTCCCGAGCGCGAGCTGGACGCCGACGGCTCCGCCCAGGGAGCAGCCCACGTAGGCGAAGCGGTCCACACCGAGGGAGTCGATCGTGGCCAGCAGCCGGGTGGCGAGTTCGACCACGGTGGGAGCGGGGTGGGCGGGGGCGCCGCCGTGGCCGGGCAGGTCGAAGCGGAGCACCCGCCAGTGGCGGCTCAGCTCCGGGACCTGGCGGTCCCACATGTGCCAGGTGGTGCCGAGCGCCGGCCCCAGGACGACCAGGGGCGCGTCGGGCGGTCCGTCGATCCGGTACTGGAGGGTCTTGGTCTCGCTCACCCCGCCACGCTACCGACCGGCCGGTGCGGGCCCCTCGGGCGGGGGCGCCGGGTGCTCGGAGCGGCTCAGAACTCCGCGGTGGAGACGACGTAGATCCGCGGGCGCTTCTCGTGGGTGACGTCCACGGTGATCTCCAGGTCGGGGCGCTCGCCGGGCCGCTCGATCCGGGTGCCCGCGAACCGGCGGTCGGGGGCGTCGAAGTCCCAGCCGACCGCGTCCGCCTGCCGGTCGTCGACGCCCTCCCCGCCCTCGCGGAGTTCGGAGGAGTCGCTGCCCACCTCCTCCAGGAAGGCGTCCAGCTTCGCCCGGGAGGTGCGGAACTGGACGTAGAGCGAGCTGCGCTCCCAGGCGTTGCGCTCGTAGTGCGCCACGTAGCTCGCCCCCTTGGGTATGGGGACCTCGTAGATGCGGCGCTCGACCTTGCTCGGCCACTGCCACACCAGGCCGGTGGCCGCGGCGTCCCGCTGCTTGTCCTTGCCGCTCTCGCGGCTCTGGTGGGCGGAGAGCACCAGGTAGCCGGCCGGGATGGCGATCAGCAGCACCACCACGATCGCGGCCAGCCAGCGGTGCTTGGGGCGGTGCGGCGGGCGGTCGGGCAGGGGGACGCCGGTCATCGGCCACTCACCCACCCCCGCGTCGGCAGCAGGCCGACCCCGGTGCGCTCGTACCGCTCCACGCGGCGGCGGTTGGCCCGGCGGAACCGGCGGGCGACCAGCCGGGCGAGGTCCGCGGCGCCGACCATGCCGGCCTCCGGTCCGAGCTGGGCGCGGACGATGCGGGCCTCGGGACGGTAGCCGCGGCCGGTGAGGTGGCGGCGGAAGGCGTCCCGGGCGGGGCCGATGAGGAGTTCGTCGGCGGCGCTGACGCCGCCGCCGATGACGAAGCAGGACGGGTCCAGGGCGGCGGCCAGGTTGGCGATGCCGACCCCGAGCCACTCGCCGATCTCCTGGAGCAGCTCGACGCACATCGCGTCGCCCTCGCGGGCCAGCTCGGTGATCAGCGGGCCGGTGATGTCGGGGATGTGGCCGCCGACCCGCTCGATGATCCCGTGCGCGACCGGGGACTCGGCGGCGGCCAGCTCGCGGGCCTCGCGGACCAGGGCGTTGCCGGAGCTGTACTGCTCCCAGCAGCCGCGGTTGCCGCAGGGGCAGCGGTGGCCGCCGGGCACGACCTGCATGTGGCCGAACTCCCCGGCCACGCCGTACTTGCCCCGTTTGACCTGGCCGTCCTCCAGTATGGCGCCGCCGATGCCGGTGCCCAGGGTGATCATGACGAGGTGGTCCTCGCCGCGGCCCGCGCCGAAGCGCCACTCGCCCCAGGCGGCGGTGTTGGCGTCGTTGTCGACCATGACGGGGACGGCCAGCCGCGCGGTCAGCGCGGCGCGCAGCGGCTCGTCGCGCCAGGCGAGGTGGGGGGCGAACAGCACCCTGGAACGGTCGGAGTCCACCCAGCCCGCCGCGCCGATGCCGACGGCGTGGACGTCGTGCCGGTCGGAGAGGTCCAGGACCAGTTCGGTGATGGTGTCCTCGACGACCTTGGGGCTCTTGGACTTGTCGGGGGTCTCGGTGCGGACCTTCTCCAGGATGTTGCCGTCGGCGTCGACGACACCCGCCATCACCTTCGTACCGCCGATGTCGATGCCCACCGTCGGCACGCGCGGTGCGGACAGGTGCGAGCGCCGCTCGCGGGTCGCCACGGTGCGTAGCACCGTCGCTCGGGTCGAGTTGCGGTGCGTCCGGTCGCGGTACGTGCTCATCAGGTCGATTGTGCACCACACGCGGTCACCGTTCCGGAGGGAGCCCGGGATACGGGCCGATCCGTGACCGAGCTGTTCCGGTTTACCGCCCGTGTTCCGGCACGCACACCCGTACGAACCGGGTCAGGAGCGGACGAGGAGCTGGAACTCGAAGGCGTAGCGGGAGGCGCGGTAGAGGTGGGAGCCGTACTCCACGGCCCGGCCGGTGTCGTCGAAGGCCGTGCGCTCCATGGTCAGCAGCGGCGCGCCCTCCGGCTCGCCCAGCAGCTCGGCCTCCTCGGCGGAGGCGGCGCGGGCGCCGATCGTCTGCCGGGCGCTGTGGAGGGTGATCCCGGCGGAGCGCAGCAGCCGGTACAGGCCGGTGTTCTCCAGCTTCTCGCCGTCCAGGTCGATCAGGTCGGGCGGGAGGTGGTTGCGCAGGTGGGCCATGGGCTCGCCGTGGGTGGAGCGGAGCCGCTCCACCAGGCGCACCTCGCTGCCCTCGGGGACGCCGAGGGCGGCGGCGACCTCGGCCGTCGCCTCCACGGTGTCCAGCCGCAGGACCCGGGTGCCGGGGCGCTGGCCGGCGGCCTCCAGGTCGTCGTAGAGGCTGCTCAGCTCCAGCGGGCGCTTGATCTGGCTGTGCACGACCTGGGTGCCGATGCCGCGGCGGCGCACCAGCAGGCCCTTGTCCACCAGCGCCTGGATGGCCTGTCGGACGGTGGGCCGGGACAGACCGAGCCGTCCGGCCAGCTCGATCTCGTTGCCCAGCAGGCTTCCGGGGGAGAGCCTGCCCTGCTCGATGGCCGCTTCGAGCTGCTGCGAGAGCTGGAAGTACAGCGGGACGGGACTGCTGCGGTCCACGCTGAACTGGAGGTCCACCGGATCCTTCTTCGCCACGGTGCGGAGCCTAGCCGCGACATCGATTGACGGAAAGACGTGAGGTCAGATTGACAGGACAAACAACGCCGGGTGGCCGAACGGACACCCGGCGACGGTCCCCGTCCTCTCCCCCGCCTCCGCCGGCGGGCTAGAAGCGCACCGGCAGGCGGTGCGGGCCGCGGATGAGCATGCCCTGCCGCCAGGAGAGGGCGGCGGGATGCGCGTCCAGGGCCAGGTCGGGGCAGCGGTCCAGCAGGGCGCGGAAGGCGACGCGGCCCTCCAGCCGGGCCAGCGGGGCGCCCAGGCAGTGGTGGATGCCGTGGCCGAAGGCGAGGTGCCCGCGCGTCTCGCGACGGATGTCGAAGCGGTGCGGGTCCGGGAAGCGGTCCGGATCGCGGTCGCCGTCGGCGATGGCCGCCAGCACCAGGTCGCCGCCGCCGGGGATCACCGTCCCGCCGATCTCCACGGGCCCGGTGGTGAAGCGGTAGGTGGGGGTCTCGACCGGGCCGTCGTAGCGCAGCATCTCCTCGACGGCGTTCCCCGTCAGGGAGGGGTCCGAGCGCAGCAGCTCCAACTGGTCGGGGTGGGTGAGCAGGGCGAGGGTGCCGTTGGCGATCAGGTTGACGGTGGTCTCGTGGCCCGCGACGAGCAACAGCCAGGCCATGCCGAGCAGCTCGCCGGCGGACAGCCGGTCGCCGTCCTCGTCGGCGGTGTGCAGCAGGGCGCTCAGCAGGTCCTCGCCCGGCTGCCTCCGCTTCTCCTCCAGCAGCCCGGTGAGGTACTCGGTGACGGCGGCCTCGGCGGCCCGCTTCTCGTCGAAGCCGGCGTCGCCGACGGCGACGGCCGTCCAGCGCCGGAAGGACTCCCGGTCCAGGAAGGGGACGCCCAGCAGCTCGCAGATCACCGTGATGGGCAGCGGGAAGGCGTAGGCGTCCACCAGGTCGGCCCGTCGGTCCGGGACCTTCAGCATCGCGTCCAGCAGGTCGTCCGCGATCTCCCGCACGCGCGGGGCCAGGGACTCCACGCGCCGTGCGGTGAACTCGCGGGCGACGAGCCTGCGCAGTCGGGTGTGGTCCGGCGGGTCGCTGCTGAGCATGCTGACCCCGGAGGCCACGGGCCTCGCCCCCAGGGTGGGCGAGGCGTTCCGCCAGCTCTTGGAGAGCCGCGGGTCGGCGAGGACGGCCCGCGCCTCCTCGTACCCGACGACCAGCCACGCCTCGATGCCCTCGGGCATCCGCACGCGGTGCACGGGACCGCGGGCGCGCAGCTCGGCGTAGACGGAGTAGGGGTCGCGGGCGAAGTCCTCGCCCAAGGCCGCCAGATCGACCGGTTCCGGGCCGCTCGGCGCCGGGCCCACCGGTGCCGGCTCGTCCGTGCTCATCCGTCGTGCCTCCCCTGTGTCGACGGGCCGTCAACGGACCGTGATCGATGATGCCAGGGGGGTGGGCGCGGACAGGGGCCTTATCCGGCCAGGAGGGAGATGTCCGATTCCCGGTACCGCTCGGCCGCCCGGCGGACGCCCTCCACCGACGCCTCCCTCGGGTGGTCCCCGCGGAAGGGGGGCGGTGTCCACCACGGCGCCGCGGACGATGCCGGGCGCGGCGCGTCGGACCGGCGCCCGGTCCCCCCTTCCTCCGCCGGCGCCCCCGCCCCCGACCGGCCCCGACGCCGGGCAGGGACGCCGCGATGGCCGGAACGGGCCGGTAGGCTGCGCCTGACCCGACCCGAAAGGATCGTGACGTGCCGCCGTCCGCCGAGCGCAAGCCCTCCGCCGCCAACGGCGGCGTCCAGTCCCTGGAGCGCGCCTTCGGCCTGCTGGAGCGGATGGCCGACGCCGGGGGCGAGGTGGGGCTGAGCGAACTGGCCGCCGACAGCGGGCTGCCCCTGCCGACCATCCACCGGCTGATGCGCACCCTGGTGGCCTGCGGCTACGTGCGCCAGCAGCCCAACCGCCGCTACGCGCTCGGCCCCCGCCTCATCCGCCTCGGCGAGAGCGCGTCGAGGCTGCTGGGCGCCTGGGCGCGACCGCACCTGGCGCGGCTGGCCGAGGAGACCGGCGAGACCGCCAACATGGCGCTGCTGGACGGCGACGAGGTGGTGTACGTCGCGCAGGCGCCCTCCCGGCACTCGGTGCGGATGTTCACCGAGGTCGGCCGCCGGGTGCTGCCGCACTCCACGGGAGTGGGCAAGGCGCTGCTGGCGCACCTTCCGAACGACCGGGTGCGGGCGCTGCTGTCCCGCACCGGCATGCCCGCCGCCACCGACCGGACCATCACCTCGCCGGAGGTCTTCCTCGAAGCCCTGGAGCGGGTGCGCCAGAACGGGTACGCCGTGGACGACAACGAGCAGGAGATCGGGGTGCGGTGCATCGCCGTGCCGGTGCCCGACGCGCCGACGGCGACCGCCATCTCCGTCTCCGGCCCGGCGGGCCGGGTGACGGACGCGGCCCGGGAGGAGTTCGTCCCGCTGCTGAAGGAGATCGCCCGCGACCTCTCGGCCACGTTGGCCGGTACCCGCCCCACCGACGGATGACGGCCCGACGGCCTCCGCGACGGCGGTCGGACGCCGTCCGCCACCGGTCAACGCACCGGCCGCCCGAACAGCTCGACGGCGTTGCGCACCTCCCCCAGCGCCTCGGCCAAGGCGCTCACCGAACCGATCGCACCCGCGATCAACAGCAACGAGTGGCGCAGCCGGGCGACCTCGGGCTCGCCCGCGCGCACCATGGCGTCCACGGCCGCCAGTTCCTCCTCGGCGATCGCGCGGTCCGCCAGACAAGCACGGTAACCGGCGAGTTCACGGCGTAAGCGGGTCACGGCCCGGTGCAGTTCGACGACCCGCGGGTCGTCCTGCCCGTGCACGACCGTACGCCGTTCTACCGCTTCCTTTCGCAACGCAGCTCCCCCCACACGGATGCTGTGTTCCGTCGTCGTTCCGTCGTCGTTCCGTCGTTCCGCCGCCGCCGAGCGCACCTGTCCGGGGGTGTTTCCGCAGCCGTCGGACCCCGCGCCGTACCGGTCCGGCGGAAGGGGTCCGCACAGTAAACGCCACTCTCCGCACATCGCGCTACACGGAGGGCGAAACTCGGGGCACAATTCAGGCCACTCGAATCGATGTTCCCCTTGCCTCTGCCCGAGGCACATGCTCCAGGCAGAAACGGCGGAAGGGAAGGGGGGCGAGTGCGCGTCGAACACCCACACGGCGGACAGGACGGACATGACGATCTCCCCTCCCGACCCCCGTTCCGGCCCCCAGGTCGGCCGAACCGTTCCCCTCGTCGCCGGGCTGCTGCTCGCGGCGGGCGGCGGGCGGCGGCTGGGCGGACGTCCCAAGGCGCTCCTCCCCCACCGCGGCCGTCCCCTGGTCGAGCACGCGGCGCGGGCACTGCGCGCGGGCGGCTGCGCCCCGGTGCACGTGGTGCTGGGCGCCGGGGCCCGCGAGGTGCGCGCCCGGGCCGTGTTGCCGGGGTGCGTCCTGCTGGACAACCCGCGCTGGGAGGAGGGCATGGGGTCGTCGCTCCGCGCCGGCCTGGCCTCCCTCGCGGACTCGGGCGCCGGCGCCGCGGTGGTCTCGCTCGTCGACCAGCCGGGGATCGGCCCGGCGGCGGTGGCCCGGCTGCTCGCGGCGTACGAGGACGGCGCACGGCTGGCCGCCGCCGCGTACGGCGGGCGCCGGGGCCATCCGGTGCTGCTGGGCTCGGGGCACTGGACGGCGGTCGCCGCCGGCGCGACGGGCGACCGCGGGGCCCGCGCCCACCTGCGGGAGCACGCGGACGAGCTGGTGCTCGTCGAGTGCGGCGACATCGCCGACCCGGCCGACGTCGACACCCCTGACGACCTGTCGCTGCTGGAGTGAGCGCGGCGGGGACGGGAAGGGTGAGGGCGCGTCACCCCATCGGTGACCATTGAGCTTCCACGATGAGGAAAATAATCTCCATTATCGAGCGGTTCCGGCGGGCGCTGTGCGCAGCCCCGACCGACAGGCGACCGACCGTCGACCCGACCGTCGACCCATCAGGCGACCGACAGGAGTGACAGCCCATGTCCGCAGCAGCGCCGACCCCGCCGGTGACCGTCCACGCCGATCCGGGCCGGGCGCCGGAGCGCCAGGGGGAGGTCCTCACCGAGGCCGCCCTCGCCTTCCTCGCCGAGCTGCACCACCGGTTCACCCCGCGCCGCGACGAACTGCTGGCCCGTCGGGTCGAGCGCCGCGCCGAGATCGCCCGGACCGGCACCCTGGACTTCCTCCCCGAGACCGCCCACGTCCGCGAGGGCGACTGGCGAGTGGCCCCCGCCCCCGAGGCCCTCCGGGACCGCCGGGTGGAGATCACCGGCCCGACCGACCGGAAGATGACGATCAACGCCCTCAACTCCGGGGCCCGCGTCTGGCTCGCCGACTTCGAGGACGCCTCCTCCCCCACCTGGGAGAACGTGATCGGCGGTCAGCTCAACCTGATCGACGCCCACGAGCGCCGCATCGACTTCGCCTCCCCCGCGGGCAAGAGGTACGCGCTCCGGCCCGCGGAGGAGCTGGCGACCGTCGTGGTGCGACCGCGCGGCTGGCACCTGGACGAGCGTCATCTGCGGGTCGGCGACCGTCCCGTCCCCGGCGCGCTCGTCGACTTCGGCCTGTACTTCTTCCACAACGCCCGCCGGCTCCTCGACGCGGGCAAGGGACCGTACTTCTACCTGCCCAAGCTGGAGTCGCACCTCGAGGCGCGGCTGTGGAACGACGTCTTCGTCTTCGCCCAGGAGTACTGCGGCGTCCCGCAGGGCTCCGTCCGCGCCACCGTGCTGATCGAGACCATCACGGCCGCGTACGAGATGGAGGAGATCCTCTACGAGCTGCGCGACCACGCCTCCGGCCTCAACGCGGGCCGCTGGGACTACCTGTTCTCCATCGTCAAGAACTTCCGGGACGCCGGCGAGCGGTTCGTGCTGCCGGACCGCAACGCGGTGACCATGACCGCGCCCTTCATGCGCGCCTACACCGAACTGCTGGTGCGCACCTGCCACAAGCGCGGCGCCCACGCCATCGGCGGCATGGCCGCGTTCATCCCCGACCGCCGCGACCCCGAGGCCAACGAGCGGGCCTTCGCCAAGGTCCGGGCCGACAAGGACCGGGAGGCGAGGGACGGCTTCGACGGCTCCTGGGTCGCCCACCCCGATCTGGTGCCGGTCGCCCGGGAGTCCTTCGACGCGGTGCTGGGCGAGCGGCCCCACCAGAAGGACCGGCTGCGCGAGGACGTCCGCGTCACCGCCGCCGACCTCCTCGCCGTCGACGCCCTGGACGCGCGGCCGACCCGCGAGGGGCTGGTGAACGCCGTCCGGGTCGGCATCCGCTACATCGAGGCGTGGCTGCGCGGCACGGGAGCCGTGGCGATCTTCGGTCTGATGGAGGACGCCGCCACCGCGGAGATCTCCCGTTCGCAGATCTGGCAGTGGGTCGACGCCGGCGTGGTGCTGGACACCGGGGAGAAGGTGACCCCCGAACTGGTGCGCGCCCTGGCGGAGGAGGACCTGGCGGGCATCCGCGCGGAGCTCGGCGAGGAGGCGTACGCGGCGGGACGGTGGCGGCAGGCGCACGACCTGCTGCTGAAGGTGGCGCTCGACCGGGACTACGCCGACTTCCTGACCCTGCCCGCGTACGAGCTGCTGGACTGAGACGGGTCCGGGACCGGACCGGACACCGGAGCGGGACCGGACCGGGAGGAGCCGTCGGGCCCGGACGGGCCGGCGCCGAGGACGGCCGGAATCGATCCCTCCGGCCGTCCTCCCCGACCGGCTCCCCGGGTCACCCCTCGCCGGCGGCGACGCGGGCCAGCCGCCGGGCCGCGTCGCGGGCGCCGCGCGCCACGGCGTCCTCGTCCACCCCGACCGTCCGGCCGTCCTCGACGACCGGACGGCCGCCCACCAGGGACAGCGTGACGGGGGCGGCGGCCCCCAGGACCAGCGCGGCCACCGGGTCGGCGATCGAGGAGTGGCCGAGCCCGTCGAGCCGCCACAGCACCAGATCGGCGAGCTTGCCCGGCTCCAGCGAACCGATCTCGGCCTCGCGCCCCAGCACCCGCGCGCCGCCGTACGTGCCCAGGCGCAGCGCCTGGCGGACGGTCAGCGCCTTCTCCCGGTGCGCGCCGAGCCGGCTCACCAGCAGGGCGTTGCGCAGCTCGGTGTGGAGCTCGCCGGACTCGTTGGAGGCGGTGCCGTCCACCCCCAGCCCGACCGGGACGCCGGCGGAGAGCAGGTCGGGGACCCGGGCGATTCCGGCGCCGAGCCGGGCGTTGGAGGACGGGCAGTGGGCCACGCCGGTGCCGGTGCGGGCGAAGGCGGCGATGTCGGCGTCGGACATGTGGACGCAGTGCGCCATCCACACGTCCTCGCCCAGCCAGCCGGTGGACTCGAAGTACTCGGTGGGGCCCGTGCCGAACAGCTCGTGGCAGAACTTCTCCTCCTCCACCGTCTCCGAGCCGTGGGTGTGCAGCCGCACCCCCGCGCGGCGGGCCAGCGCGGCGGCCTCGCGCATCAACTCGGTGGAGACGGAGAAGGGCGAGCAGGGCGCGACCGCGATGTGCAGCATCGAGCCGAAGGAGGGGTCGTGGTGCGCCTCGATCGCCCGCTCGGTGGCCGCCAGCGCCTCCTCGGTGGACTCCACGGCGAAGTCCGGCGGCAGGCCGCCGTCGGACTCCCCCCGGTCCATCGAGCCGCGCGCGGCGGTGAACCGCACGCCCGTCTCGCGGGCGGCGCGGATCTGCGCGCCCAGCAGGTCGCCGGAGCCGCGCGGAAAGACGTAGTGGTGGTCGGCGGCGGTCGTCACGCCGCCGCGGACCATCATCGCCAGGGACGCGCGGGAGGCGGCGTACACCATGTCCTCGTCGATGCGCGCCCAGACGGGGTAGAGGGCCACCAGCCAGTCGAAGAGATTGCTGTCCTGGGCCAGACCGCGGGTGAGCCACTGGTGGAAGTGGTGGTGGGTGTTGACCAGGCCGGGGGTGGCCAGGTGCCCGGTGCCGTCCACCCGGCGGACCACGTTCTCCAGCCCCCGCGGCGCGGGCCCCGGGCCGACCGACTCGACGACCTCGTCCGCGACGACGACGTGGCCGAGGGCGTACTCGGTGTCGTCCGCGTCCACGGTGGCGATGGCGCAGTTCTCGATGACGGTGCGCTCGGGGTGCCGTACCGGTGTCCGTGCTGCCATGGCGGCTGCCGTCCCTTCCTGGTGGTGGGGCCCGGTGGTGGGGCCGTCGATTCGTCCGCC